>JBFLYF010000287.1:0-4035 GCA_040756795.1 Pseudomonadota bacterium | reverse complement strand
GACACGGCGCGCGTGGCCGGCGCGCTCGCCGGCGCCGGCGGCGTGGCGCTGGTCGGCCTGGGCCCGGCGTACGCCGTCGTCACGGCGATGTACGTAGCGGCTTTCCTGCTCTCGCTCGGCGTGGCCGGCGCCCCGGCACAGGCCGCGCCGCCCGCGCATCCTGTTGCGGACCTGAAAGACGCCTTCGCCTACGTCTGGCGCAAGCCCGACCTGCTCGGCGCTTTCACGCTGGCCTTCCTCGTGAACCTGCTTGCCTACCCCTTCGTGCTCGGGCTGCTGCCCTACGTGGCGAAGGAGGTCTACGCGGCCGGCCAGGCGGTTCTCGGCTACCTCGCGGCCGCGTTCTGGGTCGGGGCGCTCGCGGGCTCGCTGCTGGTGGGCGCGGGCCGGTTCCGCATGCGTGCCGCACGCGTCATGCTGTGGAGCGGCGGCCTGTGGTTCGGCTCGACGCTGCTCTTCGGGCAGACGACGGTCCTGGCGCTCGGCCTCGCCCTGCTCTTCGTGGCGGGCTTCGTGCAGAGCTTCTGCCTCACGCCGCTCGCCGCGGTGATGCTGCGCTCGGCGGACGAAGCGATGCGCGGCCGCGTCATGGGCGTGCGCATGCTCGCGATCTGGGGCCTGCCGCTCGGCCTGCTCGCCGCCGGGCCGCTGATCGAGCGGCTCGGCTTCGCCGCCACGGCGCTCGCCTACGGCGGGCTCGGGCTCGCGGGGACCGCGGCGATCGCCTGGCGCTGGCGCGAAGCGCTCTGGCGCCGCTCGGCGGCCGCGAATGTGGCCTGAGCCGCTACTCCCACTCGATCGTCGCGGGCGGCTTGGAGGAAATGTCGTAAGTCACTCGGTTAATCCCGCGCACCTCGTTGATGATGCGGCTCGAGATTTTCGCGAGCAGCTCGTGCGGCAGCGGCGCCCAGCCCGCGGTCATGAAGTCCGAGGTTTCCACGGCGCGCAGCGCGACCACGTGCTCGTAGGTGCGGCCGTCGCCCATGACGCCGACCGACTTCACCGGCAGGAACACCGCGAACGCCTGCGCGGTCTTGTCGTACCAGCCGGACTTGCGCAGCTCTTCGATGAAGATCGCGTCGGCCCGCTGCAGCAGGCTCACATGGCTCTTTTCGATGGGACCCAGAATCCGCACGCCGAGCCCGGGTCCCGGAAACGGATGCCGGTACACCAGCTCGCGCGGCAGCCCGAGCGCGAGGCCGAGCTCGCGCACCTCGTCCTTGAAGAGCTCGCGCAGCGGCTCGAGCAGCTTCAGGTGCAGCGTCTCGGGCAGTCCGCCGACGTTGTGGTGCGACTTGATCGTCACCGCCTTCTTGGTCTTGGCGCCCGCCGACTCGATGACGTCGGGGTAGATGGTGCCCTGCGCGAGCCAGCGCGCGCCGGGAATCTTCTTCGCCTCGCGCTGGAACACCTCCACGAAGAGCCTGCCGATGATCTTGCGCTTCTCCTCGGGGTCCGCGACCCCCGCCAGCGCGGCATAGAACTCGCCGCTCGCGTCGACGCGCAACACTTTCAGGTCGGGCGACAGGGCCTTCATGACCTCATCGGCCTCGTTCAGGCGCAGCAGGCCGTGGTCTACGAAGACGCAGGTCAGCTGCCCGCCGATCGCCTTGTGGATCAAGGCCGCCGCCACCGACGAGTCCACGCCGCCCGAGAGGCCGAGAATCACTTCTTCCTTGCCGACCTGCTTTCTGAGATTTTCAGCGGCTTCAACGACAAAATCCGACATGCGCCAGTCGCCGGAGCAGCCGCAGATCTCGCGCACGAAACGCTGCAGGATCCTCGCGCCCTGCGCGGTGTGGGTGACTTCCGGGTGGAATTGCACGCCGTAGAAGCGACGCGCCTCGTCGGCCATGCCGGAGATCGGGCAGGCCTCGGTAGAGGCCATCACCGCGAAGCCCGGCGGCAGCGCGGCCACCTTGTCGCCGTGGCTCATCCAGACCTTCAGCATGCCGTGGCCTTCGGGCGAGCGCCAGTCCTCGATGCCCTCGAGCAGGCGCGAGTGGCCGCGCGCGCGCACCTCGGCGTAGCCGAACTCGCGCACCTTGCCGAGCTCGACCTTGCCGCCGAGCTGGTGGGCCATGGTCTGCATGCCGTAGCAGATGCCGAGCACCGGAACGCCGAGCTCGAACGCCGCCATGGGGGCCTTCAGCTTGTCCTCGTAGGCCGAGGCGTGGCTGCCGGAAAGGATGATTCCCCTGGGGGCGAACTCGCGGACGAATTCGTCCGCGACGTCGCACGGGTGGATCTCGCAATAGACCCTGGCCTCGCGCACCCGGCGCGCGATCAGCTGCGTGTACTGCGCGCCGAAATCGAGGATGAGGATCTTGTCGTGCAACGCTACTCGACTCGGTAGTTCGGGGCTTCCTTCACGATCTGCACGTCGTGCACGTGCGATTCGCGCATGCCCGCGGAGGTGATCTCCACGAAGCGCGCGCGCGTGCGCAGGTCTTCCAGGGTGCGCGAGCCGGTGTAGCCCAGGCTGGCGCGCACGCCGCCGATCAGCTGCCGGATCACCCACACCGCGCTGCCCTTGTACGGCACGCGCCCCTCGACGCCCTCGGGCACGAGCTTCTCGACGTTCATGTCCGAATCCTGGAAATAGCGGTCGGCGGCGCCCTTCTGCATCGCGCCCAGCGACCCCATGCCGCGGTAGGACTTGTAGGAGCGCCCCTGGTAGAGCTCGATGTCGCCGGGCGACTCGTCGGTGCCGGCGAAGAGCGACCCCAGCATCACGGTGTGCGCGCCAGCGCCGAGCGCCTTGGCGATGTCGCCCGAGTAGCGGATGCCGCCATCGGCGATCAGCGGCACGTCGGCCTTGGCGAGCGCCGCGGCGACGTTCTGGATCGCGGTGATCTGCGGCACGCCCACGCCGGCCACCACGCGCGTGGTGCAGATCGAGCCCGGCCCGATGCCGACCTTGACGCCGTCCGCGCCGTGGTCGACCAGCGCGCGCGCGCCGTCGGCGGTGCCGATGTTGCCGCCGATCACCTGCACGCCCGGGTGCCGCTTCTTGATCCATTTCACGCGGTCGAGCACGCCCTGGGCATGGCCGTGCGCCGTGTCGACCACGATCACGTCCACGCCCGCCTCGACCAGCGCCTCCACGCGCTCTTCCGTGCCCTCGCCCACGCCCACCGCCGCGCCCACGCGCAGCTTGCCCTGCGGGTCCTTGCAGGCGTTGGGGTGCTCGGTCTCCTTGAGGATGTCCTTCACGGTGACCAGGCCCTTCAGCCGCCAGGCGGCGTCGATCACCAGGACCCGCTCGAGGCGGTGCTCGTGCATCAGCCGCATCGCCTGCTCGCGGCTCGCGCCCTCGCGCACCGTGATCAGGCGCTTCTGCGGCGTCATGATCCTGCGCACCGGCTGGTCGAGCCGCTTCTCGAAGCGCAGGTCGCGGTTGGTGACGATGCCGACCACCCTGCTGTTCTTGACCACCGGGAAGCCGGAGATCTTGTGCTGCTTCTGCAGCGCGATCACCTGGCGCACCGTCATGTCGGGCGCGACCGTCATGGGGTCCTTCAGCACCCCGGACTCGAAGCGCTTGACCTTCGCCACCTCGGCCGCCTGCTCCCTCGGCCGCATGTTCTTGTGCACCATGCCGATGCCGCCTTCCTGCGCGATCGCGATCGCGAGCCGCGACTCGGTGACCGTGTCCATCGCCGCCGAGACCAGCGGGATGTTCAGCTCGAGCTTGCGGGTAAGGCGGGACTTGAGGGAAACCTGCCGCGGCAGGACACGCGAATGGGCGGGGAGGAGGAGGACATCGTCGAAGGTCAGCGCCTTCTGGATTACCCGCATGGTTTTCTCTGTCCGCAAATCGGCATTATACTCGCGCGCAGAGGGAACACCGAATGCGCACAACGACGCTCCTTTTCGCGCTCGCGTTCGCCGCCGGCGCGGCGCAGGCGCAGATCAAGTGCTGGAACGATGCGCAGGGCAAGCGCGTCTGCGGCGACGCGCCGCCGCCCGGCGCGCGCGTGACCACGATCAAGGCGCCCTCGGGGCCGGCGGGCGCGCCGGCCTCGAAGGACG
>JBFLYF010000286.1:0-4114 GCA_040756795.1 Pseudomonadota bacterium | reverse complement strand
CGCGCCTTCGCCCTCCGCCACCGGCTTGGACGGGCTGCGGCGCTTTCGCGACGGCTTGGCGACCTCGTCGTGCTCGGGCGTCGCGGCGGACGCCTCGGCGGGCGGGTCGGGCTGGGACTCGGGCGGAAGGTTCATGCTTGGGGTTCCATCGGGGCGGCGTCCGCCGCGGGCTCGGGGTCTTGCGGGGAATCGGGGGGGAAGCCGGTGGCGCTCGGGGCTTCCGGCGCGGGCGTGAAGGCCGCGGGGTCCGGGGCGAACGCCTCGGCCGGCGCTTCGGAGGCGGCTTCGCCGATCGGCTCGGCGACTGTCGGAGCCTCCAGCGCGAGTGCAGCCTGCGCGTCCAGCAGCGAAGGCTGCTCCGGCAGGTTCTCGGCCAGCATCGCCCCAGCCGCCGGCGCACCGTCGATGGCGGGCAGCTGCTCGAGGCTGGCCAGGCCGAGGTCGTCGAGGAACTGGCGCGTGGTGGCCAGCAGGGCCGGCCGCCCGGGTGCCTCGCGGTAGCCGATCGCCTCGACCCATCCGCGGTCCTCGAGCTGCTTGATGATCTGGCTCGCGACCGTGACGCCGCGGATCTCCTCGATGTCGCCGCGCGTGACCGGCTGCCGGTAGGCAATGATCGCGAGCGTCTCCATGACCGCGCGCGAGTACTTGGGCGGCTTCTCCGGGTTCAGGCGGTCGAGGAACTCGCGCATCTCGGGCCGGCTCTGGAAGCGCCAGCCGTTGGACAGCGCGACCAGTTCGACACCGCGCCCCTCCCAGTCGCGCATCAGCTCGTCGAGCAGGGCGCGCAGCGTGTCCGGCCCCAGCTCGTCGTTGAAGAGCGTGCGCAGGTCGCGCAGGGGCATGGGCTGGCTGGCGCAGATGAGCGCGGTCTCGAGGACGCGCTTCGCATCCTGTGTGTTCATGGATCCTGTCAAATCCTCGGCCGGTTGCCCCGGCTGGTCTTGGGACTCGTCTCGAGCGCCACCGCTTCGGCGGCGACGCGGGGCTCTGGCAAGTGGGCCGCGCATCCTGCGGCGGCATGGGCCGATGCGCCAACGGACGCCTCGGGCAACCTCGCGGCCGGACGCTTCGGCGGCCGCATCGTGCGGCAACTCGCCGGGTCGGGCTGGCCGGATGGACGGCATTGTACCCAAGCGCGACGCCTCGGTGTCGCTCGACGCATCGCGATCAGCGTCCGTGCGTCAACCGCGACCAGGCCTGCGCGAAGTCCGGCGGTGGCGGCGACTCGAACTGCAGCGACGCGCCCGTCACCGGATGGACGAACCCGAGGCGGTACGCATGCAGGGCCTGGCGTGTCAGCCCGAGCGCAGCAGCGCCACCGTACAGCGCGTCGGCCACGAGAGGATGCCCGCGCGAGGCCAGATGCACGCGGATCTGGTGCGTGCGGCCACTGTGCAGCGTGCAGCGCAGGGCGCTCAAGCCGTCGCGCGCCGCGATGCGCTCGACGTCGGTGCGTGCCGGCTTGCCCGAGGCCAGCACCGCCATGCGCACGCGAGACTGGGGATCGCGGCCGATGGGCGCGTCGACCGTGAACGCGGTCGGCCCCACCTCGCCATGGCAGATGGCCAGGTACTGCCGGTGCACGGCGCGTTCGGCGATCAGCCGCACCAGCGCCGTCATCGCCTGCAGGGTCTTGGCCACCACCAGCAGGCCCGACGTGTCCTTGTCGAGCCGGTGCACGATACCGGCGCGCGGCAAGCCCGCGGCCCCGGCGTGATGCGCGAGCAGGCCGTTGAGCAGCGTGCCCGACCAGTTGCCGGCCGCGGGGTGGACCACCAGGCCCGCCGGCTTGTCCACCACCAGCAGGTGCGCGTCCTCGTGCACCACGACCAGCGGAATCGGTTCCGGCCTGAAGGCCAGGCTCTCCTCGGTCGCGATCAGTTCGACCTCGATGCGCTGCCCGGCTCGCACCTTCTGCGACGGCGCCCGTGCCGCGACCGCGTCCACCCACGCGTGCCCCCGTTCGATCAGGCCCTGCAGGTGACTGCGCGAGAACTCCGGCGCCATCGCCACCAGCACCCTGTCCAGGCGGAGTCCGTGCCACGCCGCGCCGGCGAGTTCGCAGCGGCGCTCGCTCTCGGTCTCCGAGGGGGTCTCCCTATAATCGCCTTCTTCTGTCATGAACGGCCTTGCGCGATCGCGCGGCTTGAGCCTCAGCCCATGGATGTGATGCGTTGGATCGGCCCCTCGGGCTGGCGCCCGGCCCTGGCGGCCGCGGTGTTCGCGATGGCCGGCTGCGGCAGCGCGCCGCAGGACGAGAGCGCGACCTGGTCACCCGAGAAATTGTATGCAGAGGCCAAGGACGAGACCGCGGCCGGCGCCTACGACAAGGCGGCTCGCCTGCTCGAGCGACTCGAGGGCCGCGCCGCCGGCACGCCGCTGGCCCAGCAGGCGCAGATCGAGCGCGCCTACGTGCTGTGGCGAGGCGGCGAGAAGGCCCAGGCCCTCTCGGTGCTCGAGCGCTTCATCAAGCTGAACCCCTCCAGCCCGGGCATCGATTACGCGCTGTACCTGCAGGGCCTGGTCAACTTCAACGACAACCTGGGCATCCTCGGGCGGCTCGCCTCGCAGGACCTGTCGGAACGCGACCAGCAGGCGGCGCGCGACTCGTACCAGTCGTTCAAGCAGCTCGTCGACCAGTTCCCGCGCTCGATCTACGCCGAGGATGCGCAGGTGCGCATGAACTACATCGTGAACTCGCTGGCCAACTACGAGGTCCACGTGGCGCGCTACTACTACCGGCGCGGCGCCTACGTGGCGGCGGCCAACCGGGCGCAGCAGGCGGTGCAGGAGTTCCAGTATTCGCCCGCGGCCGAGGAGGCGCTGGCCATCATGGCGCGCAGCTACGACCGGCTCGGCCTGACCGAACTGCGCGACGACGCACGCCGCGTGCTCGAGAAGAACTTCCCCAACAGCCGCTACGTGGCCGAGACCCTCGCGCCGGCCGACAAGCCGTGGTGGAAGGTCTGGTGAGGCGCGCCGCTCAGAACGGCAGCGCCTGGGCGGCCAGGGTCTCCAGCCAGGCACGGGCCTCGGCTTCGTTGGCGACGCGCGTCATCGGCGGCAGCGCCTCGCGCAGCCGCCTGCCGTAGTTCATGCCTGCCATGCGCGGGTCGCACACCACCAGCAGGCCGCGGTCCGTCTCGCTGCGGATCAGGCGCCCGGCCCCCTGCTTGAGCGACACCGCCGCCTCGGCGACGAAGTAGTCCGCGAACGCGTTGCGCCCCTGCGACTCGAGGCGCTTCACGCGCGCCTCCACCAGCGGGTCGTTCGGCGGCGGGAACGGAAGCTTGTCGATCAGCACGCACTGCAGCGCCTCGCCCGGCACGTCGATGCCCTCCCAGAAGCTCTGCGAGCCCACCAGCACCACACGCGGCCCGGCGAGGAACTGCTGCATCAGCTGCCGCTTGGGGGCTTCACCCTGCTGCAGAACGCGGATGTCGTCGCCGGCCGACTCGAACTCGGCGCGCAACTTCTCGCCGATGGACTGCAGGGCACGCAGCGTGGTCGTCAGCACGAAGGTGCGCCCGCCCAGCACGCGCGCGAGGCGAGCGGCCAGGATCGCCACCGCCCCCGGATGAGCCGCCTCGTTCGGCTTCGGGAATCCGGCGGGAATGTACAGCCGCGCGTGCGCGGCGTAGTCGAACGGGCTGCCCACACGCAGCGTGCGTGCGCCCTCCAGCCCGGCCTGCGCGGTGAACCAGCTCAGCGCGTCGTCGTCGCCCAGCGTGGCGGAGGTGAAGATCCACGCCTTGCCGCCCGCCGCCATCTGCTCGGCCAGCGCCTCGCGGATGTCCAGCGGCGACTCGACCAGCCTTGCCTGGTGCGGCGACACGTCGATCCACCGCACCTGTCCCGAGGCCGTCTCGGCGGCGAAGCGGCCGGCCAGCGTGGCGAGCGCACCGGCGCGCTCGGCGAGCTTGACGAAATCCGGCGCGAGTTCGGACACCTTGTCCAGCGCTTCGCCGGCGGCATCGGCGCATCGGCCGAGCTCGGCCAGCGCGGTGCGGAAGTCGTCGCGTGCAGCGCGCTCGTCCCAGCGCAGCTTGAGCGTGCCGCGCAACTCGCGCAGTGGCCCGGCACAGGCCAGCCGCAGCTCGCGTGCTGCCTT
>JBFLYF010000285.1:0-4121 GCA_040756795.1 Pseudomonadota bacterium | reverse complement strand
CGCCGAGCCTGCGCAGCGCCTCCAGCGACGCCAGCTTCCGGCGCTACTTCCGCATCGACGGCGACGGCGGCACCAGCTTCATCGTGATGGACGCGCCGCCACCGCAGGAGGACGTGCGCCCCTTCGTCGCGGTGGCGACGCTGCTGCACGAGGCCGGCCTGCAGGCGCCGCAGGTGCTCGAGCAGGACGCCGCGCGCGGCTTCCTGCTGCTCAGCGACCTCGGCTCGCGGCTCTACCTGGACGAACTGCAGGAGGCCGTGGCGCGCGGCGACGCCAGGCACGCCGACACGCTGATGCGCGCCGCCTTCGCCGCGCTGGTGCAGTGGCAGTCGCGCGCCGACGCGAGCGCGCTGCCGCCCTACGACGATGCGCTGCTGCGCCGCGAGCTGGCGCTGTTCCCCGACTGGTGCGTGACGCGCGAGTACGGCCTGGCGTGGAACGACACGCAGCGCCAGCACTGGGAGGCCGGCTGCGATCTGCTGGTGCGCAGCGCGCTGGCGCAGCCGGTGGTGGCGGTGCACCGCGACTTCATGCCGCGCAACCTGATGGTCACCGAGGCGGGGCCCGGCATCCTCGACTTCCAGGACGCGGTGCGCGGGCCGATCAGCTACGACGTCGCCTCCATGCTGCGCGACGCCTTCATCTCCTGGGAAGAGGAGCAGGAGATCGACTGGGCGGTGCGCTACTGGGAGGCGGCGCGCAAGGCCGGGCTGCCGGTGGACGGCGACTTCGGCGAGTTCTGGCGCCAGCTCGAGTGGATGGGGCTGCAGCGCCACCTCAAGGTGCTGGGCATCTTCTGCCGCCTGAAGCACCGCGACGGCAAGCCCCGCTACAGCGAGGACCTGCCACGCTTCTTCGCCTACGCGCACAAGGTGGCGACGCGCTACGTGGGGCTGGGCGCGCTGGCGCGCCTGCTCGAGCCGCTGATGGGCACCGACCGCGTCGAAGCCTTCTACTGAGGCCGCCCCGTCTCGCAGCCGGCGGCGATCAGCCAGGGATCGCGGTCCTCGCCGCCGAACACCTGCACGAGGAAATCGACGAAGGCGCGCGTGCGCGCCGGCACGTGCTTGCGCGTGGGCATGGCGGCGTAGAGCGTGGCGTCGAACAGGCGCCACTCGGGCAACACGCGCTCCAGCGCGCCCTCGCGCAAGGCGTCTTCCGCCACGAAGGACGGCAGCCCGGCGATGCCCAGGCCGTGCAGCGCCGCCGCATAGAGCATGTCGATGTGGGTGGTGCCGAGCACCGGCCGCGCCGTTCCGATGGTGACCGCCTCGCCGGCGGGTTCGTCGTCGCCGAACGCGCCGCGCGTGAAGCTGACCTCGCGCAGAAAGCTCGGCAGCATCGCGTCGTGCTGCGTGAGTTCCTTCGGATGCTGCGGCCGGCCGCGCCGGTCGAGGTAGGCCGGCGACGCGCAGGCGATCACCTCGCTGCGCGCCAGGCGGCGGGCGACGAAGTCGCCGTCCAGCGCGCGCCGCGCCAGCGACAGCAGCGTCACGTCGTAGCCCTCGTCCAGCGTCTCGACCGGGCCGGGCGCGACGAGCTCGATCGTCACGCGCGGGAACTGCTCGTGGAAGTCTGGCAGGTGCTTGGCGAGCTGGTGCACCGCGAAGGCCGGCGGCGCGAGCACGCGCAGGTGCCCGCGCGGTTCGCTGGCCGCGCTGCTGGCCAGCGCCTCCGCCTCCTCCACCTCGGTCAGGATGCTGCGCACGCGCTCGAGGTAGGCCTCGCCGATGTCGGTCAGCGCGAGGCGCCGCGTGGTGCGGTTGATCAGGCGCGCGCCGAGGTGCTCCTCGAGGTCGGCCACGAGCCGCGTCACCGCCGCCGGCGAGAGGTTCAGTTCGCGGGCGGCAGCGGCGAAGCTCCCCGCGTCGATGACGCGCGCGAAGGTCCGCATCGAGTGGAGTCTGTCCATGGGATTGTTTCCGTTTGAGCAATGTCGTGTTGAATCGTATGCCGTTTATTGAACTTCGAGCAATGTCTACAGTTCCTCTCACCGCAACGAACCCTCTTCGAAAGGAACCGACCATGAACCGCAAGCAACTCGTCGCCGCCGCCGCCATCGCCCTCATCGGCGGCTCCGCCTTCGCCGTGGAGGCCGAGCAGGTCGTCGTGCCCAAGGGCCAACTGACCCGCGCGGAAGTGCAGGCCGAGTACGCCCGCGCCCGCGCCGCCGGCGAACTCGCCTTCGCCAACGAGAGCTACGGCGGCATGAAGGCGCAGGCCTTCGCCGCACGCGCCGGCGCCATCGAGCGCACCGCCACCCGCAGCCGCGAGGACGTGCGCGAGGAAGCGCGCGCCGCGAGCCGCAGCGCGGCGTTCAACCAGAACTACGTCGGCGGGTGAGCCCGGACGACGGGCCCGGCCTGCAGTGCAGGCCGGCGTCGATCTCGCGAAGGCCGCCTGCGGGCGGCCTTTGTCATGCGCGGCCCGACAATAGGCGGCCATGCTGCGCATCACCGAACTCCGGCTGCCCCTGAACCACCCCGAGACCGCGCTGCGCGAGGCCGCGCTCGCGCGGCTGGGCATCGCCGGCGCGGCGCTGCGACGCCTGCACGTGTTCCGCCGCGGCTACGACGCGCGCCGCAAGAGCGACATCGTGCTCGTCTACACGCTGGACTGCGAGGTCGACGACGAGGCCGCGGTGCTGGCGCGACATGCCGGCGACCCGCACGTGCGCCCCGCGCCGGACACGCGCTACCGTTTCGTCGCCGAAGTGCCGGCCGCCGTGCGGGCGGATCTCGCGGCGCGCCAGCGGCTGCGCCCGGTGGTGATCGGCTTCGGCCCCTGCGGCCTGTTCGCAGCGCTGATCCTCGCGCAGATGGGACTGCGGCCCCTCGTGCTGGAGCGCGGCAAGGCGGTGCGCGAGCGCACTCGGGACACCTGGGGCCTGTGGCGGCGCCGCGAGCTGAACCCGGAGTCGAACGTGCAGTTCGGCGAGGGCGGCGCCGGCACCTTCTCCGACGGCAAGCTCTGGAGCCAGATCAGCGACCCGCGACACCTCACCCGCAAGGTGCTGACGGAGTTCGTCAGGGCCGGCGCGCCGGAGGAGATCCTCTACGTCAGCAAGCCCCACATCGGCACCTTCCGGCTCGTCTCGATGATCGAGAAGATGCGCGCCGAGATCGAGTCGCTCGGTGGCGAGATCCGCTTCCGCGCCCACGTCACCGACCTGCACGTCGACGCCGGCCGGGTGCGCGGGGTGGTGCTGGCCGACGGCAGCGAGATCGAGGCCGAGCACGTGGTGCTCGCGCTCGGCCACAGCGCGCGCGACACCTTCGCGATGCTGCACGCGCGCGGCGTGTTCATGGAGCCCAAGCCCTTCTCGGTGGGGTTCCGCATCGAGCATCCGCAGTCGCTCATCGACCGCGCGCGCTTCGGGCCGAACGCCGGCCATCCTCTGCTCGGCGCGGCCGACTACAAGCTGGTGCACCACGCGAAGAACGGCCGCTCGGTGTACAGCTTCTGCATGTGCCCCGGCGGCACCGTGGTGGCGGCGACCTCCGAGCCGGGCCGCGTCGTCACCAACGGCATGAGCCAGTACTCACGCAACGAGCGCAATGCGAACGCCGGCATCGTGGTCGGCATCGCGCCCCAGGACTACCGGCAGGACGGCCGCGCCGACGGGCCGGTGCACCCGCTGGACGGCATCGCCTTCCAGCGTGCGCTGGAGTCGCGCGCCTACGCGCTGGGCGGCGAGAACTACGACGCACCGGGCCAGCGCGTCGGCGACTTCCTCGCCGGCCGGCCCTCGCGCGCCTTCGAGTCGGTCACGCCCTCGTACAAGCCGGGCGTGCGCCCGACCGACCTCGCCGAACGCGGCAACGAGAGCCTGCCCGCGTACGCGATCGCGGCGATCCGCGATGCGCTGCCGGCCTTCGAACGGCAGATCCGCGGCTTCGCGATGCCCGACGCGGTGCTCACCGGCGTGGAAACGCGCACCTCGTCGCCGCTGCGCATCACGCGCGGGCCCGACTGGCAGAGCGTCAACCTCCGGGGCCTGTACCCGGCCGGCGAAGGCGCCGGTTACGCCGGCGGGATCATGTCCGCCGGTGTCGACGGCATCGAGGTGGCCGAGGCGGTGGCGCGCGCGATCCTCGGTCTGCCTGCGCCCACCGGCGGGC
>JBFLYF010000284.1:0-4153 GCA_040756795.1 Pseudomonadota bacterium | reverse complement strand
GCCCGCGCCGGCCGGCGCAGCGGGGAGAACGATGGCGCCGGCAAACAGCACGGTGGTAAGGAGTGCACGGATCTTGTTGATCATCTCTACCTCCTGGCTCCGGTTGGACAGCGATGGGGAACCGCTAGTTCGCGGTGATCTTCGCTTGCTTCACGACGCGGCCCCAGGTGTCGTACTCGCGCTTGGCGTGCGCGGCGAGCTCCTCGGGCGTGCTCGGCGTCGCCTCGAGGCCCTGCTTGGCGAGCAGCGCCTTCACCTCGGGGGTGCCGAGCGCCTTGACGATCTCGCGATTGAGGCGAACGACGATGTCCCTCGGCGTTTTCGCCGGCGCGAAGTAGGCGTACCAGTTCGTCGCCTGGTAGCCGGGATAGAACTCGGCCACGGCGGGCACGTCGGCCATGAACGGATCGCGCCCGGGGCCGGTCGTGGCGAGCGCCTTCGCCTTGCCCGCCCTGACGTGCGGGCCGGCGGCGACCGGTGTCGCCATGTAGGCCGAGATCTGCCCGCCGAGCATCGCCTGCATCGCCGGGCCGCCGCCCTTGAAGGGCACGTGCACGATGTCGATGCCCGCCATCATCTTCAGCAGCTCGCCCGCGAGGTGGCCGGCGCCGCCGATGCCGGAGGAGCCGTAGGTGTACTTGCCGGGATTCTCCTTGGCGAGCTTGATGAACTCGGCGAATGTACTCGCCGGAACCGAGGGATGCACCACCACCAGGTTGGGGAACACCACCGCCAGGCTGATCGGCGCCAGGTCCCTGAGCGGATCGTAGGCGAGCCGCAGCAGATGCGGGTTGACCGCGATCGCGCCGACGTTGGCGAGGTAGATCGTGTAGCCGTCGGGCGCGGCCTTCACCACGTGGTCGGTGGCGATGTTGCCGCCGGCGCCCGCCTTGTTGTCGGTCAGGACCTGCTGGCCGAGCTGCTCGCCGAGCGTCTTGGCGACGATGCGCGAGACCGTGTCGGTGCCGCCGCCCGGCGCGAAGCCGACCATGCTCGTGATCGGCCGGCTGGGATACGATTGCGCGAGCGCCGCGCCGACAGCCAGCAGCAGAAAACTTCCTGACAGCAAGGCCACAGTGCGCATCCGCATCTAGAATCCTCTCGCAATCCTGAAGCCCAGGTCGGCGCGCCGATACGACGCGGAGCGGAACTGGCGCACCGCCGAGCGCGCTTGGTCGTCGTTCGAGGTCCAGGAGCCGCCGCGTGCCGTGCGCCGGTCGCAGCTTCCCGAGGCCCACGCGCTGCCGTCCGTCGGCGCGCCCGAGTAGCTCGAGTTCAGGCAGTCCGCGACCCACTCCCACGCATTGCCGATCATGTCGTGCAGGCCGAACGGATTCGCTTCGAGCTTCCCGCCAGGTGCGGTCATGGCATAGCCATCGCTGCACCAGTGGTTCCGGCGGTACCAGTGCCCCAGTCCGCCCCGCGGACTTGCAACGGACATGTCCTTGATTCCGATTCCGCCGATGCTCACTTCCGGCCGATACGCCTGGGCCGTCGAGGCCGGAAGGCCCTTCAGTTTCGCGTAGCTTTCATCCCAGACATTCGCGTAGCGGCAGGCGGTCTTCTCGTCCTCCCCCCAGGGCCGCGTCGCGCGCGAGCCGGCACGCGCCGCGTATTCCCATTCCGCTTCGGACAGCAACCGGTACTTCTTTCCGGTCCTTGCGGCGAGCCAGTCCACGTACGCCTTGGCGTCCTCCCAGCTCACGCACACCACCGGATGATCCTCGTCCTGCTCGAAGCCCGGGTCCTGCCAACTGCGCTCGCGCTCGAAAACCCATTGCAGGTCTGCGTGCTGGAGCACGGCGCAACCCTTGCCCTCGAATCCCGCATAGCCGGAGGCTTTGACGAAGCTCGCGAACTGTCCGCGGGTCACCTCCAAGCGCCCTGCGGCGAACGCATAGCCGATCGTAACCTCGTGCCTGGGCACTTCGAAGCTGGACAGCGCCACCTCGCGCATCGAGCCCATGCGGAAGCTGCCGCCGGGCACCACGGTCATCTCCGGGCACTCGGGGCAATCCTGGAATCGCGAGCCGGGCGCCTGCGCCTGGGCGTGGGCCACGAGCGCCGCCAGACCCAGGGCGGCGCACCAAGATATCCGCACGAGACTAGCGCCCCGGCGCTGCCGCCACACGCTGGTTGGACAACACCAGGCGATCGACCGCGTTGCGCAGCAGCGCGCGCGTCACCTGCAGCTGCGCGCCGGCGCTGATGCGCTGCATCGCTTCGTTGCTGAACTCGGCGATCACCAGGTCGGTCATGGCGTCGGCGGTGGCGTGGCGCGCCTGCTCGCCGCCCCAGATGTAGGCCATCTCGCCGAAGAACTCGCCCGCGCCGATCATGTTGAGCAGGCGCGCCTGGCGGTGGATCTTGACGTCGCCTTTGGCGACGAAGAAGAAGCTCTGGCCCGGCTCGCCCTCGCGCACGATGTTCTTGGCGCGCTCCATGCGCGACCAGGTGCCGGCGCGCGCCAGCTCCCAGATTTCGGCGTCCGAGAGCGTCGCCAGCATCGGCACGCGCTTGAGCGCGACGAACTTGGCGCTGTCGGGAATCGCCTCGGGCGGCAGCACCAGCGACACCAGGCGCGAGAGCTCGATCGCCAGGTCATTCCAGGTCGGGAAGCGGTGCTCGGGCCGCTTGCCGAGCAGGCGCAGGACCGCCGCATCGATGTCCTTGGGCAGGTCCTTGCGCACGCTCGAGGGCGGCGCCGCGGCCTCGTGCAGGATCTTCTGCACCAGCGGCTCGAGGCTCTCGGCGAGGAACGGCCGCTGCCCGGTGAGCAGCTCGTAGAGCACCACGCCGAGCGAGTACATGTCGCTGTGGAAGGTGAGGTCCTTGCCCTCGATCTGCTCGGGCGACATGTAGAACGGCGATCCCATCGCCGCGGTCTGCACCGCCTGGCTTTTTTTCAGGAACGCGGCGCCGAAGTCGGAGATCTTCACGTCGGTGCCCTTCTCGATCAGGATGTTCGCCGGCTTGATGTCGCGATGTACGATGCCCAGCGCGAAGGCGTACTCGAGCGCGCCGCAGCACTTGAAGCCGATCTGCAGCACATCCTCCACCGGCAGGAGCTTCCCGGCCTGCGCGTACTGCGACAGGTCGCCCCCGGTGACGAGCTCCATGGCGATGTGCCCCGAGTTTTCCTCGACCACCGCATCGAGGATGGCGACGATGTGCGGGTGGCGGAGCTTTCCCGCGAGCGAGGCCTCGTTCAGGAACTGCGAGCGGTAGACGGTGCCGAATTCCGGGTCGCGGAACACTTCCGGCTCGATCGTCTTCAGCGCGACCTCGTTGCCCGAGAAAGTGTCCTTGGCGAGGTAGACCGTCCCGGTCGCGCCCTTGCCGAGCAGCTTTTGCACGTCATATTTGCCGACCTGCAGGCTCAGGTCGAGCGTGAAGTCTCCCGCCATGTCGTTGAATTTACCTTAACAACGTCGCCTACAGGTAACACCTTGAAACATTTGCTTACCAAATGCGCGCCACGTGTCAGAACGACGCGGCTATGCTTGGGGACCAAGGAGTCGGCCATGAAAATCACCAAGGCGGTGCTTGCCCTCGCGATCGTGCTGGCGGGCGCCTTCGCCGCAGAATCGGCGCTGGCGCACCGCGGACGCGCGCGCATCGGCATCGGCTTGCATTTCGGCGTCCCGATCGGCGGCTGGAGCTACTACTACCCGCCCTATTACTACTATCCGCCGTACTACCCTGCGACGGTGGTCGTGCCCGCGCAGCCGCCGACGTATATCGAGCGGGGCGAGAGCGCCGGGCAGCCCCCGGCGCAGGCCTACTGGTACTACTGCGCCGACTCGCGCGCCTATTACCCGTACGTCAGGGACTGCCCGGGCGGCTGGCAGCGCGTAGCGCCGCAGCCGCAGAACTGACCGCATGAAAACTTTCGGGACGATCGCTGCCGCGGGCGCGGTGCTGCTGCTCGCCGCCTGCACCACGATGCCGACGGGCCCGTCGGTGATGGTGCTGCCGGGCGGCGGCAGGAGCTTCGACCAGTTCCGCGCCGACGAGATGGACTGCCGCCAGTACGCGGCGAGCCAGGTCGGCGGCGGCTCGCCCGACGGCGCCGCGGAGTCGAGCGGCGTGAAAAGCGCCGCCGTAGGCACCGCGGTGGGCGCAGCCGCGGGCGCGTTGATCGGCGGTCGCC
>JBFLYF010000283.1:0-4158 GCA_040756795.1 Pseudomonadota bacterium | reverse complement strand
CCGAGACCAGCGTGACGTGCAGGCCCGAGATGCTCATCAGGTGCGTGACGCCGGTGCGGTTGAAGAGGCGCCACTCCTCCGCGCTGATCGCGCGCTGGTCGCCTACCGCGAGCGCGGCGAGCACGCCGCTCGCCGGCGTTTCGCCCAGCACGCGCTTGAATCGATCTCGAACCTTTTCGCGGATTTGTTCTATGAAATCAAAAAAACCACCCCTCACCCCCAAGAGCAACGGTTGCGTCCGTGCCCTCACATACCCCGTTGCCCCGATGCCGCGCTCGAGGAGCCAGGCTTCGTAATCGAAGCCGTGCGGGTTGAACGCACCGTGCGGGCGGCGCAGGCGCACGCCGAGGCGCCAGCGCTCGCCCGGGTGCACCGGGGAGGAAAGCGCCGCGGCCCCGTCGTCGGCCTCCGGGCTGCGGTACCAGGCAAGCAGGATCCTGCGCGGCAGCGGCACGGCCGCCGCTTCCGGCTCGAGCTCGAAGCGCACGCTCCTCTCGTCGGCGGCGGGCAGGCTCGCGACGATTCCCACGATTTCGAGGTCCCGGCCCTCGAGCTCCGGGGCGAGCCGGTCGGCGAGCCTGAGGTGCGCCAGGCCGAGCGCCCAACAGAACCCGAGCGTTGCAGCGAGGAACCATACAAGCTTCTTGTTCCACCAGCTTCCCAGAACGAGCAAAGGCACAACCCAAGCCAAGGCAAAACCTGGCAATTCGGACTGAATCTGCAGGAGCAGGACGCCGGCGGCGAAAGCGAGCAGCGCGAGGGTCACCCCGGCTAAACGCGCAAGCCGCGGCGCGCGCTGACCGCGGCGCCTTCAGGAGGGCTCGCCCACCTCCGGGACGAGATAGGGCGAGGCGCGCACCGCCCGCTCCATCATGATCATTCCGGCCTTGGGCTGGTCCAGGCCGGCGGCGAAGAACATGAAGCGGAACACCTCCTCGGCCGCCGTCTCCGGGACGAGCGCCGTGATCACCTCGCGCTCGGCGGCGTGGAAGCCGCTCCCCGCCCGCCGCGTGCCGGTGCCGACGCCGCGCGCGTGGTGGTAGCACACGCTCGGCACCGCGTGCTCCTTGCGCAGGCGTTCCAGCACCTCGGCGGCGCGGCCCGAGGGCAGGAAGCAGGTGATCAGCCTGTAGCGCTCAGTCGCCAAGGAAGCGCTCCACCACGGCCGGGGGAACGTAGGTGGCCATCTTCTCGAGCGCCGACATGTAGATCATGCCCATGCCGGGCGTATCGAGCTTCGCCGCGACGTAGGCGCGCTCGAAGATCAGGTCGGCCTGCTCGGAGGGCGCCACGATGTAGATGACCTCCTTCTCCGCGTTCACGGTGACGCCGAGCACGCCGAGGTGGCGCTGGCGCACGCCGGTGCCGCGCGCGTAGAACACGGTAGCCCCCTGCGCGCCCACCTTGAGCGCGGCCTCGATCACCGTGTCGGCGACGCCGCGCTGCACGATGCAGGTGATCAGCATCGCGTCGGTGAGAACGACCAGCTCGTGCTTCATGGCACCACCCCCCGCAATTTGGCGCGCGCCGCGGCGCGCCGCGCCTCGCCCGCCTCTCTCAGGCGGATCCACAGGCCCACGGCGAGCACGGTGGCGATCGGCCCGACCGAGGCCATCGCCAGCACGCCGAAACCGTCGACCGCGTTGACCGACTTGCCCAGCCCCAGGCCGAGCGCGAGCACCAGCGGCACCGTGACCGGGCCGGTCGTGACCCCGGCGCTATCCCAGGCGAGGTTGACGTACTCCTCGCTCGAGATCAGCGTCATCGCCAAGGCCACGCCATAGGCCGGCAGGAGCAGCGCAGCGAGCGGCAGGTCGAACGCGATCTTCGCCACGCCGAGCGCGGTGCCGATCGCCACCCCGGCCGCGACCGCGTAGACGAGCTGCCCGCGCCGGAACGCGCCGTCGGTCAGGTTCTCCACCGTGATCCCCATCGCCAGCAGCGCCGGCTCGGCGATGGTCGCGCCCAGGCCGAGCAGCGCGGCGAACGCGATCGCCACCGCGAGCCCGGGACCGTAACCGTAAAGCGGCGAGCCGGCGGCGTCAGGGTGCGCGCTGAAGGCGGCGGGCACCAGCGACCCCGCCTGGCTGCCGAGCGGCGCGAGGCCCCACGACAGGCCGAGGTTGAACAGCAGCATGCCGATCACCGCGACCACGATGCCGTAGGCGACGAAGCCGGCCTCCTTCAGCCGCTCGCGCAGCAGCAGGCGCTGCACGAGCCACAGGAAGAGCGTCAGGGGCAGGATCGCGCGCATCGCGCCGATCGCGTCGGCGTACGGCGTCTGCTCGTACCACTCGGGCGCCGCGGGCGCGGCCGCCGCCGCGGCCGCGCCCTCGCCGCCCACGAACAGCGCGAGCAGCATCACGGCGATCGCGGGAAAGAGCGAGGCGAGCGTGACGATGCCGAAGCCGCACAGCGGGTTGTCCTCCTCGGTGGAGGCGTTCGCCACCCCGATGCCGAGCGCCAGCACCAGCGGCACGGTCACCGGTCCCGTGGTGATGGCGCCGCAATCCCACGCCAGGCCGATGAGCGGCGCGAGACCGGGATCGGCCGCGAACCAGCCCGTGAGCGCGAGGCACGGGATGAGCGTGACCGCGACCACCGTCTTCAGGCGCACGTTGTAGAGCATGCGCAGGATGCCGACGACGACCGCCGCGCCCACGCCGATGCCCACCGCCCACACCAGGGCGACCGAATGCTGCTCGAGGATCCTGGCGAGCAGCGGCGCGCGCTTCGCGTCGGTGAGGCTGCCCGCGGCCTTCAGCGCGCCGATCGCCGGCTCGGCGAGCGTCGCCAGCACGCCGAGCGCGAACGCGACCGCGAGCACGGTGGCGCCGCGCGCGCGCTGCGGCAGCAGGTAGCCGATGTTCTCGGCGAACGGCATCAGGCCGAGCCGCACCCCTTCCATGAAGCACATCAGGCCCGCGGCCACCGCGACGATGCCGAGCGCGACCGCCTCGGGCCCGCGCACGCCGGCGCGCAGCACCAGCAGCTGGAAGAGCGCGAGGAACAGCGCGATCGGCAGCACGGCGCGCAGCTGCTCGAGCGCCTTGGGCGCGACGTAGGGGCCGACCAGGCGATAGACGTCGAGCATGCGCAGGCGCGGCCGGCGCAGCGGGTGCTCGATGCGCGTCAGCTCGTTGTAGCTCACCGCGCGCTGGCGCAGGCGCACGACGCCGAGGAAGTCGCCGTAGCGGATCGATCGCTTCATTGCGGCCGCGCGAGTGTAGCAGAGCGGGGTAGACTAGCCCGCGTGCCGCGCAAGTACTTTCGCAGGTTCCTGCCCGACGGCGAGCGCGTGCGCGGCCACCGCTGGATCGCGCCGTTCGCGCACTGGCTCAAGCACTCGAATCTGTGGCACCTGAACCGCGACTCGGTCGCGCGCGGGGTCGCGATCGGGCTGTTCTCCGGCCTGGTGCCGGGGCCGCTGCAGGTGCTCACCGCGCTGCTGCTCGGGGTTCCCTTGCGCGCCAACCTGCCGGTGGCGATCGTGGTGACGTTCTACACCAACCCCTTCACGATCGTGCCGCTCTACCTGCTCGCCTACGGCTACGGCGCGCTGCTCATCGGGCACGACGCGAAGCAGGCGAGCATCCGGCACTTCGAGATGGACTGGTCCGATCTCTATGGTTCGCTCGGGGCGATGGTCGACTGGATGCTCGGCCTCGGCAAGCCGCTCGCCGTAGGGCTGCCCGCGCTCGCGCTGACGCTCGCCGTGGCGGCCTACTTCGCGGTGCATCTCGCCTGGCGCGCGTATGTCGTGCTCGCCTGGCGCGCGCGCGCCCGGCGGAGGCGCCGGCATTCGCGGCGCGCGCCCGGCGCGGACTGAATTAGGATTGGCCTTCGAATATGGAGCACGGCAGCAGCTTCCTGATCCCGAGCTTCGTCCTCTTCGGCTCGGCGGTGGTCGCCGTGGTGCTGTCGCACCGGCTCGGCCTGGGCTCGGTCGCAGGCTACCTGCTCGCCGGCATCGCCATCGGCCCGTTCGGGCTGAAGCTCGTCGACAGGGTCGAGGACGTCCGGCATTTCGCCGAGCTGGGCGTCGTGTTCCTGCTCTTCGTGATCGGCCTGGAGCTCGAGCCCAGGCGCCTGTGGAGCATGCGCAACCGTCTGCTCACGCTCGGGCTGTCGCAGGTGGTCGGCACGATCGCGCTGATC
>JBFLYF010000282.1:0-4162 GCA_040756795.1 Pseudomonadota bacterium | reverse complement strand
CGAGTCGGTTTCCGAGGGGCATCCGGACAAGATTGCGGACCAGATCTCCGACGCGGTGCTCGACGCGATTCTAAAGCAGGACACGGCCTCGCGCGTCGCGGCCGAGACGCTGGTGAAGGACAACCTGGTGGTGCTCGCGGGCGAGATCACCACGCGCGCCAAGGTCGACTACGACGCGGTGGCGCGCGCCACGATCAAGCGCATCGGCTACACCGACCCGCAACTGGGCTTCGATGCCCAAACCTGCTCCGTGCAGGTCGCCTACGGCCAGCAGTCGCCCGACATCGCGCAGGGCGTGGATCGCGCGAGCGAGCTCGACCAGGGCGCGGGCGACCAGGGGATGATGTTCGGCTACGCCTGCGACGAGACGCCGGTGCTGATGCCGCTGCCGATCTATCTCGCGCACCGCCTGGTCGAGCGCCAGTCGGAAGTGCGCCGCGACGGGCGCCTGCCGTGGCTGCGGCCCGACGCCAAGTCGCAGGTCACGGTGCGCTACGTCAACAACCGGCCCGATTCCATCGAGACGGTGGTGCTCTCCACGCAGCACGCGCCGGGCATGGAGCACCGCAAGATCGAGGAGGCGGTGATCGAGAGCGTCGTGAAGCCCGTGCTGCCGAAGAACCTCGTCAAGGGCAAGGTCAAGTACTTCGTCAATCCGACCGGCAGCTTCGAGATCGGCGGCCCCAAGGGCGACTGCGGCCTCACCGGCCGCAAGATCATCGTCGACACCTACGGCGGCTCGGCGCCGCACGGCGGCGGCGCGTTCTCGGGCAAGGACCCCTCGAAGGTGGACCGCTCGGCGGCCTACGCCGCGCGCTACGTGGCGAAGAACATCGTCGCCGCGGGCCTCGCCGCGAAGTGCCTGGTGCAGGTCTCCTACGCGATCGGCGTGGCGCAGCCCACCAGCGTCATGGTGACCACGCAGGGCACGGGGAAGCTCTCGGACGAGCAGCTCGCGCAGCTCGTGCGCGAGCACTTCGACCTGCGCCCGCGCGGCATCATCCGCATGCTGGACCTCTTGCGCCCGATCTACGAGAAGACCGCCGCCTACGGCCACTTCGGCCGCGACGAGCCCGAGTTCACCTGGGAAGCGACCGACAGGGCGCTGGCGCTCAAACAGGCGGCCTGAGCCGCCGGCGGCTCACATCGTCAGCCAGAAGATCGCCGCCATCAGCGGCGGCAGGATGAAGAAGCCGAACGTCATCATGTTGCGCAGGCGCGCGCGCTCGTCCTGATTCAGCTCCTGCTTCCTCGCCATCTTCTTGGCGCGGTCGCGCGCCGCCTTCTGCGCCGACGTGTACTCGAACAGCAGCAGCCCGGCGCCGAGCAGCAATCCGACCAGCAAGCCTTGCAAAGCGGGGTGCATAGGGTGAAGTCCGTCCGGGCCGAAGCCGGCAGTCTAGCGCAGCTCGGGCCGCGCTTCGAGCAGCGCGCGGCCGCGCCACACCTGCACCCAGGCGCCGCGGAACGGCCCCTGGTACTCGGGCTGCGCCGCCCCGGCGGCGGCAAAGCGCGTGCGCTCCACCGTGATCACCTCGCCCCCGGGATGCGCGGCGACCCAGGCGCCGAGCTCGCGCGGCTCGAGGATCGCGATCGGGGCGCGCAGCCGCCCGGCGAAGTTGTATTGCGCGTGGTACTTGCCGAGGTGGGCGAGCGGCACCCCGAGCCGCTGCTGCGCGGCGAGGAACTGCGCCGCCGGGTACGGGTCGGCGTAGGGCGCGAAGGCAGGGATGACCCCCGCGCCGAGCACGGCGAAGGCGAACAGCGTGGCGAGGCTGAGCACCCTCAGCTGAATTGTGTTTTCTCTCTTGCAAAAAAACATCACGACAGGGGCGCAGAGGGCCAGAACAAGGACCGGCCAAAGCGGCATCTGCGCCGCCCACTCGGGGAGCTTCAACGCCGCGGGCGCGGCGCGCACCCACGCGAGCCCCGCCGGCAGGGCGAGGAAGCCGAGCGCGGGCAGCGCCATCTCCCAGCCGCGCGCGGGCGAGGCGATGCGGTCCAGGGCGTGCGCCGCGAGCAGCGCGAACCCCGGCACCATGGGCAGGAGGTACTTCGCCTGCTTGCCGCTCACGAGCGAGAAGCCGATCACGGTGAGGACGAGCCAGGCCGCGAGGAAGCGCAGCGCGGGATCATCGGTTTTCAGTTCTCGCATTCCCCTCCACAGGCGAGGCCAAACCAGCCAGGGAAAGAGAATCAAGGGCAGCAACGGCAGGTAGTACCACCACGGCGCGCGGTGCGCGAAGGATTCCGCCACCCGGCCCGCGGTCTGGCCCCAGAAGATGGCGTTGCGGTAGGCCTCGCCGCCGGCAAGGCCCGCGGGCAGAGCCCAGGCGAGCGCGATCGCCGCGCCGAGCAGCACGCCGAGCAGCAGGTCGAGAACCCAGGGCCCGAGCCTGCTCCTGGTCTGCGGCGCCCACCAGGGCGCGGCGAGCGCCGCGGGCAGCACGTGCAGCAGCACCACAGGCCCCTTCGCGAGCACGCCCAGGCCGATTCCCGCGCCGAGCCAGAGCACCCCGGCGCCACGCCTGTGCCGCGCGAGCTCCAGCACGCCGACCATCGCCGCCATGACGCAGAGCACGAGCAGCAGGTCGAACATGGTGAGCGTGATGAAGCCGGCGAAGAGGAGTGTTCCGAAGAGGATCCACACGGCATGACCCGGGCTGTCGCCGTTCCTTCCCCAGAGAATTCCTTCGAGCTTGAGAAGCAAGGGGATCGAACCAAGCGCGCAGAGCGGACCCACGAGGCGCGGCCACCAGTCGTTGACGCCGAACACCGCCCAGCCCAGGTGGATCAGCCAGAAGAGCAGCGGCGGCTTGTGGCTGTAGGGCTCGCCGTTCACGTGAGGAACGAGGAAGTCGCCGCGCAGCCACATCTCCCAGGCGACCGAGGCGTAGCGCGTCTCGTCCACCGGCCAGAGCGGCCGCAGCCAGATGGCGGCCACCGCGAGCGCACCCCAGCCCGCGAGCAGCACGAGCAGCGACCGGTCAGGCCCCGGGGGTTTCATCCAGCGCCTCGTCGACTTCCTCCCCCAACGTTCGGCCGTGGCGGTAGTTGTGGTACAGCCAGATCCCGATCGCGGCCGAGGCGAGGAACAGCAGCGCCGCGAGCGCGATGCGCAGCCCGGCGCCGGTTTCGATGCCGCTGCCGGCGAGCGTGAAGACGAGCGTCTGCGGCAGATAGCCGACCAGCGAGCCGGCGAGGAACGGCCGCGCCGGCACGCGCGAGACGCCGGCCGCGAGCGAGGTGGCGAAGTTGTTGCCGATCGGCAGCAGGCGCACGAGCAGCGTCATGGCGAAGGGGCTGGCCGAGAGAAAGGCGTCGATGCGCTGCACGCGCGCACCGAAGCGCCTGCCGACCAGCGGCCGCCCCACGAAGCGCGCGTAGCCGAAGGTGAGCGCGCAGCCGATCTCGGTGGCGGCGAGCGCGAGCAGCGTTCCCTCGCCGACGCCGAAGGCGTAGCCGCCGAAGAAGCTGACGACGTGCCGCGGCACCGCGAGCGCGCAGGCGAGCCCGCCAACCGCGAGGTAGAGCGCCTCGCCCGTCAAGCCCTTGCCGCGCACGTCGCGGTCGATGCGCGCGGCCCAGTCCTCGCTCAGCCAGTCGAGCGCAAGCCCGCTCTTCAGCAGCCACGCGAGCGCGGCGAGCGTCACGAGGAAGGCGAGGCCCGGCGCGAGCGCCTTGAGCTTGCGCCGCAGCGTCACGGCCGTCCCGGTTCCCGGGTGATCTCGCGCACCTCGGGCAGGCTCGCGCGGCGCTTGAGCCACATGACGCCGCAGAGGTCGACGATGCCGACCCAGAGCCGGTCGAGCACGCCGTAGTTGGAGCGCCCGCGCGTGCGCGGCCGGTGGCCCACCTCCACCGAGAGCGTGGCGCCGCCCGCGCGCTGCACCAGCGCCGGGAGGAAGCGGTGCATGTGATCGAAAAACGGCAGCTCGAGGTAGGTGGCGCGCAGAATCAGCTTCAAGCCGCAGCCGGTGTCGGGCGTCGCGTCGCCGAGGAGCCGCGAACGCACGCCGTTGGCGATCCTCGAAGAGAGGCGCTTCAGCCAGTTGTCCTGCCTCTTCTTCCGGGTTCCGGAAACCAGCCTCACCTCTCGGCCCGCCGAATCCCGGGCTTGCAGCAGCTTCGGAATGTCCGCCGGATCGTTCTGCCCGTCGCC
>JBFLYF010000281.1:0-4184 GCA_040756795.1 Pseudomonadota bacterium | reverse complement strand
ATCTCCGCCGCTGCTTGACGCGTCGCCCTCTCGGAGATCGGGCTCCGTCCCCGATCTTCCTTTCACGCCTTCGGTTTCTCGACGATCAGGGTGTAGAGGCGCCGGCTGTCGGCGCGCAGCACCTGCATCTTCAGCCCGCCGATGGTCAGGGTCTCGCCGCGCCTGGGCAGCCGCCCGAGATGCGCGATCACCAGCCCCGCCACGGTGTCGTGCTCGGAGTCGGGAAAGCTCGTGCCGAAGGCGGCGTTCAAGTCGGCGATCTGGGTGAACGCCTTGACGCGGTAGCGCCCGCCCGGCTGCGGCAGGATGTTGTCGCTCGCCTCGTCGAAGTCGTACTCGTCCTCGATGTCGCCGACGATCTGCTCGAGCTCGTCCTCGATCGTCACCAGGCCCGCCACGCCGCCGTACTCGTCGACCACGATCGCCATGTGGTTGCGGCTGGCGCGGAACTCGCGCAGCAGCACGTTGAGGCGCTTGGATTCCGGGATGAAGATCGCGGGCCGCAGCATCTCGCGCACGTTGAACGGCTCTTCGCCCGCGTAGTGGCGCAGCAGGTCCTTGGCGAGCAGCACGCCGATCACGTCGTCGCGGTTCTGGTCGATCACCGGGAAGCGCGAGTGCGCGGTGCCGATGACCTGCGGGATGAACTTCTCCACCGGCTCGTGGATGTCGATCACGTCCATCTGCGCGCGCGGGATCATGATGTCGCGCACCTGGGTCTCGGAGACGGTGAGCGCGCCCTCGATGATCGAGAGCGCGTCGGCGTCGAGCAGGTTCCTGGCATACGCCGAGCGCAGCAGCTGCACCAGGCCCGGGCGGTCGGCGGGCTCGCGCAGCACCAGTGCCGAGAGGCGCTCGAGCAGGCCAGGTCGCGCGGGGTCGGTCATCGCGGGGGGAAGCGCTATTTTACCGCGTACGGGTCGGCAAACCCGAGCCGCCGCAGGATGCGGATCTCGCGCCGCTCCATGCGCGCCGCGCCGCTGCCCGTCCTGTGGTCGTAACCGCGCAGGTGCAGCACGCCGTGCACCACGAGATGCGCGTAGTGGGCGCGCAGCGACTTGCCCTGCTGGCGCGCTTCCTTCCGGATGACGGGATGACAGAGCACGACATCGCCGCTGCCGCCGCCGTAAGGAAAGGAGAGAACGTTGGTCGGGCGGTCGCTCGCCCGGTACCTGCGATTCAGCTCTTTCGATTCGGAGGCGCCGACCACGCGCAGGGCGACTCGGGCGCGAGCCGCAAGAGCGGCGAGCGCAAAGCGCCTGAGCGCGGCGGCCGGCGGCGCACCGGCCACCGCGCGCTGCACGGCGATGTCACTTCTGCGGCGGCGCTTCCTCGGCGTGCTTGTCGTAGGCATCGATGATGCGCGCCACCAGCGGATGGCGCACGACGTCGGCGGCGGTGAAGTCGGTGAACGCGATGCCGCGCACCCCCGCGAGGATGCGGCGCGCCTCGATCAGGCCGCTCTTCTGGCCGCGGCCGAGGTCGATCTGCGTCACGTCGCCCGTGACCACCGCCTTGGCGCCGAAGCCGATGCGCGTGAGGAACATCTTCATCTGCTCGGGCGTCGTGTTCTGCGCCTCGTCCAGGATGATGAACGCCTGGTTGAGCGTCCTGCCGCGCATGTAGGCGAGCGGCGCGAGCTCGATCGTGCCGCGCTCGAGCAGCTTCGCCGTCTTGTCGAAGCCCGCGAGGTCGTAGAGCGCGTCGTACAGCGGCCGCAGGTACGGATCGACCTTCTGCGCCAGGTCCCCGGGGAGGAAGCCGAGACGCTCGCCCGCCTCGACGGCGGGGCGCACCAGCACGATGCGCTTCACCTTGTCGCGCTCGAGCGCGTCCACCGCGCAGGCCACCGCGAGATAGGTCTTGCCGGTGCCCGCCGGGCCGATGCCGATGGTGATGTCGTGCGCGAGGATGTTCTCGATGTACTGCACCTGGTGCGGCGTGCGCCCGTGCAGGTCCTGCCGGCGCGTCAAGAGGCGCGGCGCCTCCTCGGCCTGCTTGGCGAAGCCCTTCTGCGAAAGCTCCGCGAGGCCCAGCTGCACGTCGTCGATGGTGAGCTCGGCCGAGGCCCGGTCGTAGAAGTGCTCGAGCGCCTCGGCCGCGCGCCCGGCCTGCGCGCCGCGCACCGTGAACCTCGGCCCGCGGCGCGCGATGGTCACGTCGAGCGCGGTCTCGATCTGGCGCAGGTTCGCGTCGAGCGCGCCGCACAGTCGCGCCAGGCGCTGGTTGTCGAGCGGATCGAGCCTGACTTCGACCGCCTTAGCTCGCATTCAGCAGTTCGCCGCGCAGCGAGTGGTGCCGCGCCTCCGTGATGCGCACGTCGACGAACGCGCGCCCGGCGCTCTTCTCGCAGGGAAAGTTGACGACACGGTTGTTCGCCGTGCGACCCGCCTGCTCCGCGGGGTTTCTTTTCGACGGCCCCTCGAGCAGCACGCGCTGCACGCTGCCGACCATGGCGCTGCTCACCGCGTGCGCCTGGGCATCGAGCTGCGCCTGCAGCCGCTGCAGCCGCTCGCGCTTGAGCGCCTCGGGCAGCGGATCGGGCAGCTCCGCGGCCGGCGTTCCCGGGCGCGGGCTGTAGGCGAAGACGAAGGCGCCGTCGAGCTCGAGCTCGCGCGCGAGCGCGAGCGTCGCCGCGAAGTCGGCCTCGGTCTCCCCGGGGAAGCCGACGATGAAGTCCGAGGTCACCGAGATTCCCGGCCGCGCGCGGCGCAATCGCCGCACGATCGAGCGGTACTCGAGCGCGGTGTAGCCGCGCTTCATCGCCGCGAGCACCCGGTCCGAGCCCGACTGCACCGGCAGGTGCACGTGCGCGGCGAGCTTCGGCAGCTCCGCGTGCGCGTCGATCAGCCGCTGCGTGAACTCGCGCGGGTGCGACGTGATATAGCGGATGCGCTCGATCCCCGGGATTTCATCGACATAGAAGAGCAGCTCGGCAAAATCCCGATCCTCGCCCGCGATTTCGCCGCGCCAGGCGTTCACGTTCTGGCCGAGCAGCGTCACCTCCTTCGCGCCCGCCTCGGCGAGCGCGGCGATCTCCGCGATCACGTCGTCGAACGGCCGGCTCACCTCCTCGCCGCGCGTGTACGGCACCACGCAGAAGCTGCAGTACTTGCTGCAGCCTTCCATGATCGAGACGCGCGCGGCGGGCGCCGCCGCCGAGGCTGCAGGCAGGCGGTCGAACTTCTCGACCTCCGGGAAGCTCACGTCGACCTGCGGCCGGCCGCTCGCGCGCCGCTGCGCGAGCAGCGCGGGCAGCCGGTGCAGCGTCTGCGGGCCGAACACCACGTCGACGTAGGGCGCGCGCTCGACGATGGCGCCGCCCTCCTGGCTCGCGACGCAGCCGCCGACCGCGATCATCAGCCGCGGGTTGGCCTGCTTCAGGTGCCTGACGCGGCCCAGGTCGGCGAACACCTTCTCCTGGGCCTTCTCCCGCACCGAGCAGGTGTTGAAGACGATCAGGTCGGCATCCTCCGGGCGCGCGGCCGCGGCGAGCCCTTCGGCCGCGGCGAGCACGGCGCAGATTTTCTCCGAGTCGTACTCGTTCATCTGGCAGCCGAAGGTCCGGAGGTAGAACTTGCCGCTCATGGGGACGGGCGCCTAGCGCCGCGGATCGGGCTGCGCCGCTTCCTCGGGCGAGAGGAGCCAGACGCGCGCCACCATGCCCTGCGCGTCGAGCACGAATTTCGCGAGCACGCCCGGGGGCAGCGCCGCCGGCAGCACCACCATGTTGCGCGCGTCGCGGATCTGCGCGCCGGGCGAAAGGCGCTGGCGCCTGCCGTCGATCTCGAGGTCCATCGCCTCGATGTGGCGGATCACGCCGCGCTTCGCCTCGGCCGGTATGCTGCGCAACTGGGCCTCGGCCGCGCCGGCCAGGACGGCGAACAGGGCGAACAGCAGGCCGCGGAGCATCGGTTCAGTGTACAGAAAAAGGTTGGTGGCGAATCCGTGATTCGAACACGGGACACACGGATTATGATTCCGCTGCTCTAACCAGCTGAGCTAATTCGCCACGCTGCAGGCTCGCGAGAGGGGCGCAATTTTGGCGCAAACGGGGCATGGAGTCAAAGAGTTGCTTTGACGTCGGGATCGTCGGCGGCGGCATGGTCGCGAGCGCGCTCGCGCGCGCGCTCGCGGGCCTGCGCATCGCGCTCGGCGCGCCGGGCGCCGCCCCCCCGCGGCGC
>JBFLYF010000280.1:0-4228 GCA_040756795.1 Pseudomonadota bacterium | reverse complement strand
GCCATCGACGCGCGCGTGCCCCCGGGTTTCGCGCCCTACGACGAGCTGCCGCCGAAGCTCGCCTCGCACCGCAACGGCGACGTCGCGGCGCGCATCGTGGTGCGCTTCGAGGAGGCCTTCGAGTCGCTGCGGCTGCAGCGCGCCATCCTGCAGCACCTGCCGCGGGGCGAGCTGCGCGTGCCGCTCGCCGAGCCGGCGCAGGGCGCCTTCGGCCTGGGCTGGATCGAGGGCTGGCGCGGCGAGGTGCTGGTGGCGCTCGAGGCGGGCGCGCACGGCCGCATCCGGCGCTGCCACCCGCACGACCCGTCGTGGCAGAACTGGCCGGCGCTCGAGCACGCGGTGATCGGCAACATCGTGCCGGACTTCCCGCTGATCAACAAGTCGTTCAACCTCTCCTACGCGGGAGCCGACCTCTGATGCAGAAGATTCTCCTGCAGATCGCACGCACCGGGATCATCAGCGAGCCGCCCCCGGCGCCGGATCCCGCGCTGCGCGAGGCGGCCGCGCGCCTGAACGACGAGGTGCTGAAGTTCCTCGGCCGCGCGCTCGCCATCCGGCACGTCGACGCGGGCTCGTGCAACGGCTGCGAGCTCGAGATCCACGCGCTGAACAACCCCTACTACAACCTGGAGGGGCTCGGCATCAAGTTCGTCGCGAGCCCCCGGCACGCCGACCTGCTGCTCGTCACCGGGCCGGTGGCGCGCAACATGGAGGTGGCGCTCAAGCGCACCTACGACGCCACGCCCGAGCCCAAGCTCGTGGTCGCGATCGGCGATTGCGGCTGCAGCGGGGGGGTGTTCGGTGAGAGCTACGCGAGCTGCGGGCGCGTCGCGAACGTGATCCCGGTGGATGTCGCGGTGCCCGGCTGCCCGCCGACGCCGGTCGCGATACTGCAGGGAATTCTTGCCGCGATTACCCCCGTCCGCCGCAAGTAGCGGGCATGGACGCGTTCGGATAGCCGCGGCAGGCCCAGGAGACCTTGCCGCCCTGCAGGCTCGGCGTGACCGCGATCTCGATCGCGTTCTTCTCGTTCCAGCCGCGGATCGCGCCGTTCGCCTCGACGATCCACTTCAGCTCGCCGAACTTGGGATCGTTCTTCGGCGCGACCTTGACGCTGCCGCCCGAGCCGGTGAGGTTGCCCGCTTTCTCCGCCGCCGCCGCGACCTGCTGCTTGGCGGCTTCCGCCCCGGCAATCAGCGCCTGCGCCGCCTCTCGCGATTCAGCGCCCGCCATCTGCGGCAGGACGAACGAGACCGCGATGAACCCGGCCAGGGCCAGTGCGGCGATGACGAGCAGCGCGGCGCGCATACGAATTCCCCTTGCTTGCGTTGTTTGCGGGCGAGATTAGCACGAAGGCACAAGCTCTTCACGCGGCGGACAAAAGGCAAAATTCCGTCATGGCGCTCACCCGCCACCTGATCGTCTCCGGCCGCGTGCAGGGCGTGGGCTTCCGCGACGGCCTGCGCGCCGAAGCGCTCGCGCTGCAGGTCACCGGCTGGGTGCGCAACCGGCGCGACGGCACCGTGGAGGCGGTGATCCAGGGCGAGCCGGACGCGCTCGATGCGCTCGTCGCCTGGGCGCGGCGCGGGCCGCCCGCGGCGCGCGTCACGCATCTCGTCGTCGAGCCCGCTGCGGGGGATTTCGACCGGCCTTACGCGGGCTTCGACTGGCTGCCTACGGCGTAGCGACCCGAAGTCTCGGATTCCGATACCTTGCACGCGGATGTTGCGGCGCAGCAGGGCGCAATTCAACAATGGGCGCGACACCAACGCACCCGGAGGAGAAACGCCATGCTCGCCACCCTCACCTTCGCCGCGCCTTGCGGCACACCCGCGCCGCAGCGCGTCCCGACCCTGCGGGTGCGCTCCGCCGACGAGCTGCGCGGCGCGATGCGCCAGGCGCGCCAGAGCCCGCTCGCCGTAGATGCCTCGGGAATGGACCGCGTGCTGCGGGTCGACGCCGAACGCGCCCTGCTCGAGGTGCAGGCCGGCGCCAGCTGGAAGCTGCTCGCCGCGTACCTGGCGCAGCGCGGGGTCGCGCTCGAAGCGTTCGCCTGCGCGCCCGGCCTGCCCCCGACCGTAGGCGAAGCGGTGCAGCAGGCGGCCGCCGGTCCGGACGGATTGCCGGTGTGCGCGCACGTCGTTTCGCTCACGCTCGTCATGCCCGACGGCGAGCTGCGCCGCGCCGGCCGGGAATCGAACCGGGAGCTGTTCCGCCTCGCGCTCGGCGGCCAGGGCGCGATCGGCGTGCTCTACAGCGTGACGCTCTGCATCGCCTCGCTCGAGGCGAGCGCGCGGCAGGCGCAGGCACCGGTGGACCTTTGCATCAGCGACGCAGCCGCCGCGGGCACCGTGCGCTGCGAGATCGAGTGCCTGCTGCCGCCGGAGGCGCTCGCCGCCTTCCTCGCCGAGGTGCGCGCCGCCGCCCACGAGCACCGGATCGCGCTGCACGGCATCTCGGTGCGGCGCACCCTGCCCGACCGGGACGCGTTCCTGTGCTGGGCGAGGCGCGACTGGGCCGCGGTGCAGGTGCGCTTCGGGGTCAAGCCGACGCTCGGCGCCGGCGTGCGCGCCGCGGAGATCCGGCGCATGCTGCTCTGCATGGCGCTCGAGTGCGGCGGCTCGTTCCCGATCCGCGACCCGCGCCACGCGACGCGCGAGCAGCTCGCGGCCTGCTACCCGATGCTGGGCGCGTTCCTCGGCGAGAAGCGCCGCGCCGATCCCGCCGAGCGCCTGCAGAACGCGTGGTACCGCGAGGTGTGCGCGAAGCTGCGCGCCGAGCCTTGCGAGATCCGCTGGGAGAAGGCTAGAACCTGAGCCGAACGTTCTCGGGCGAGAGCCAGGCCGAGAGCTCGCCGATCAGCCGCTCGTCGGGCCGCACGCGCCAGGCATCGCCCAGCGCCACCTCGCAGCTCGCGCCCGCGTTCTCGTAGCGCACCAGCACCGGGCAGCCGCCGTCGGCCCGGTAGGGCGAGAGCGTGTCCTTCAGCCGCTGCGCGTCCGCCGCGCCGTTCATGGCGATGCGCAGCCCCGAGGCGAAGCGCTCGCGCAGCGCCGCGAGGTCGAGCAGCTCGTCGGCGGTGATCCGCATGCCGCCGCTGAACTCGTCGCGCTGCGCCTTGCCCTGCACGACGAGCAGGCGGTCCTCCCTGAGCTTGTCGCGGTGCTTCTCGAAAAGCTCGTTGAACACCGCGAGCTCGACCTGCGCGCTGCCGTCGTCCAGCACCACCATCATCATGCGGCCGCGCCGCGTCATCTGCACGCGCGCCGAGGCGATCACGCCGGCGATCCAGACGCGGTCGCCGGCCGCAGGGAGCTTCGCCAGCGGCGTGCGCGGGAAGCCTTCCAGCTCGCGCTCGTAGACCGAGAACAGGTGCCCCGAGAGGCAGAAACCGAGCGCTGCCTTCTCTTCGGTGAGACGCTGCCTCAGGTCCCAGGGCCGCGCGGGCACCAGCGCGAGCGCCGCCGCGTGCGAGGCCTCGCCTTCGCCGAACAGGCTCGACTGCGTTGCGACGCGTTCGGCCTGCTCGGCAGCCTCGATCGCGCGCCCCGCGGAGGCGAGCAGGCTCGCCCGGTTGGATTCGATGCGGTCGAACGCGCCCGCGCGCACCAGCGCCTCGAGGCAGCGCCGGTTGACCAGGCGCCGGTCGACACGGCGGCAGAAGTCGAACAGGTCGGTAAATGGCCCCTGGGCGCGCGCCGCGAGGATCGATTCGATCGCCGCCTGCCCGGTGCCGCGCACCGCGCCGAGGCCGTAGCGCACCGTTTTCGCATCCACCGGCGCGAAGCGGTAGCCCGAGGAGTTGATCTCCGGCGGCAGGATGGCGAGGCCGTTGGCGAGCGCATCGTCGTGGAACTGGCGCACCTTGTCGGTATCGTCCATCACGGCCGAGAGGTTCGCCGCCATGAAGGCGGCGGTGTGGTGCGCCTTCATGTACGCGGTCTGGTAGGCGAGCACCGCGTAGGCGGCGGCGTGCGACTTGTTGAAGCCGTAGCCGGCGAATTTCTCCATCAGGTCGAACAGCTGCATGGCGCGGCCGCGCGCCAGGCCGTTCTTCTCCGCGCCCGCGACGAAGACGTCGCGGTGCTTGGCCATCTCCTCGGGCAGCTTCTTGCCCATGGCGCGGCGCAGCAGGTCCGCGGCGCCGAGCGTGTAGCCGCCGATCACCTGCGCGATCTGCATCACCTGCTCCTGGTAGACCATGATGCCGTAGGTCTGCGCGAGGATC
>JBFLYF010000028.1:0-16003 GCA_040756795.1 Pseudomonadota bacterium | reverse complement strand
AAGACGACAAGGACTGGTACGAGACGCAAGGCGATCTCGCCGAGCACGCGCTCGCCGGGTTCGACGCGGTGCTGATGCGCAAGGACCCGCCCTTCGACCTGGAGTACCTGACCAGCCTCTGGTTCCTGACCCAAGCCGAGCGAGAGGGTGCGCGCGTCTTCAACAACCCCGCCGCGGTGCGCGACCACAACGAGAAGCTCGGCATCCTGGAGTTCCCGCAGTTCATCCCGCCGACGCTCGCGACGCGCGAGCCCGACGCGGTGCACGCCTTCATCGACGAGCACAAGGACGTGATCCTCAAGCGCCTCGACGGCATGGGCGGCGAGAGCATCTTCCGCGTGCGCCGCGACGACCCCAACCGCACCGTGATCATCGAGACCATGGTGGCGGGCGGCGCGCGCACCATCATGGCGCAGCGCTACCTCCCCGAGATCCGCGACGGCGACAAGCGCATCCTGCTGATCGGCGGCGAGGCGGTGCCGCACGCGCTCGCGCGGCTCGCGCGGCCCGGCGAGTCGCGCGCCAACCTCGCCGCGGGCGGCACCGGCGTCGCCCGGCCGCTCTCGGGGCGCGACCGCGAAATCGCCGGGGCGCTCGGGCCCGTGCTCGCCGCGCGCGGGCTGCTGCTGGTGGGCCTGGACGTGATCGGCGAGTACCTCACCGAAGTGAATGTGACCAGCCCGACCTGCTTCCGCGAAATCCAGGATCAGACGGGGTTTGATGTCGCAGGAATGTTTTTAGATTCCTTAGAACAAAACATAAACCCCAAGGCGTAATGATCGGGATCCTCATCGTCGCGCATGGCGCCTTCGGCGAGGCGCTGATCCACTCGGCGAGCCACGTGCTCGGCAAGCGGCCGCTGCTGGTGCGCCAGGTCGGCGTCACGGTGCACGACGACCCGGAGGCGATCCTGCCGCAGGCGCGCGAGCTGGTGCGCCAGCTCGACGAGGGCGAGGGCGTGCTGGTGCTCACCGACATCTACGGCGCCACCCCGGGCAACATCGCGCTCAGGCTGCTCGAGCCCGGCCGCGTAGAGGGCATCTCCGGGGTCAACCTGCCGATGCTGATCCGCGCCCTCACCTACCGCGGGCAGGGGCTCGCGGTCGCGGTCGAGAAGTCGCTCTCGGGCGGCACCGAGGGCGTGGTGCACATGACCTGTGACTCCTGCGGCAAGGATCACGGAGCCCGTGATGGCCCGCGCTGAAGTCGAGATCGTCAACAAGCTCGGCCTGCACGCGCGCGCCTCGGCCAAGCTCACCCAGATCGCGAGCGGTTTCAAGTGCGAAGTCTGGCTGCAGCGCAACGGGCGGCGCGTCAACGCCAAGAGCATCATGGGCGTGATGATGCTCGCGGCCGGCAAGGGCAGCTCGATCGTGATCGAGGCCGAGGGCGAGGACGCCGAGGCCGCGATCGCGGCGCTCGCCAAGCTGATCGCCGACCGCTTCGACGAGGGCGAATGAACTTCGTCCTTCATGGGGCCGCTGTCTCGGCCGGCATCAGCATCGGGCACGCGCACCTGGTCTCGAGCGCGCGGCTGGAAGCGGCGCACTACGAGGTCCCGGAGCACGAGCTGCCGGCCGAGATCTTCCGGTTCGACGCGGCGATTGCGCGCGCCAAGCAGGAGCTCGCGGCGCTGGAGGGCCAGATCCCGGCCGGCGCGCCCGCCGAGTTCGACGCCTTCATCACGCTGCACCGCATGATCCTGGAGGACTCCTCCCTCTCGCACGCGCCCAAGGAGCTGATCCGCGAGCGGCGCTACAACGCCGAGTGGGCGCTGGTGCAGCAGATGGAGCGGCTGGTCGAGCAGTTCGAGCAGATGGAGGATCCCTACCTCAGCGAGCGGCGCCAGGACATCGAGCAGGTGGTCGAGCGCGTGCTGCGCGCGCTCGCCGGCGGGCAGGATCCGACCGAGCCGCGCCCCTCGGCCGAGGCCAACCTGATCGTGGTCGCGCACGACCTCTCGCCCGCCGACATGATCCTGTTCAAGCGCCACAAGTTCGGCGCCTTCGTCACCGACGTCGGCGGCGTCACCTCGCACACCGCGATCGTCGCGAGGAGCCTGGCGATCCCGGCGCTCGTCGGCATGCACCACGCGCGCCAGATGATCCGCGAGAACGACCTGCTGATCGTCGACGGCATCCAGGGCGTGCTGGTGGTCGATCCCGACCCGCTGGTGCTGAACGAGTACCGCCTGCGCCAGTCGCAGCACACGCTCGAGCGCCAGAAGCTGCGGCGCCTGAAGTCGACGCCCTCGGCGACGCTGGACGGCACGCCGGTGGAGCTCTTCGCCAACATCGAGCTGCCCGAGGACATGGCCGAGGTGCACGAGTCGGGCGCGCAGGGCATCGGCCTGTTCCGCACCGAGTTCCTGTTCATGAACCGCCGCGAGCTGCCCTCGGAGGACGAGCAGTTCGAGGCCTACCGCGAGGTGGCGCGCGCCATGGAGGGCAAGCCCGTGGTGATCCGCACGCTCGACCTGGGCGCCGACAAGACGGCGGGGGACGGCGACGGCGGCGAGATGCCCAATCCGGCCCTGGGGCTACGCGCCATCCGCTACTGCCTCGCCGAGCCGCAGCTGTTTCTCGCCCAGCTGCGCGCCATCCTGCGCGCCTCGAAATACGGCCGCGTCAGGATCCTGCTGCCGATGCTCTCGCACGCGCACGAAATCGAGCAATCGCTCGCGCTCCTCAGGCAGGCGCGCCAGCAGCTCGATGAGCGCGGCATCGCCTACGACGGCGCCCTGGAGGTCGGCGGCATGATCGAGATCCCGGCGGCGGCGCTCGCGCTGCCGATGTTCATGCGCAAGCTCGACTTCCTGTCGCTCGGCACCAACGACCTCATCCAGTACACGCTCGCGATCGACCGCACCGACGACGCGGTCGCGCACCTGTACGACCCGCTGCACCCGGCGGTGCTGCACCTGATCGCGCACACCATCCAGGCCGCCAACCGCGGCGGCACGCCGGTCGCGGTGTGCGGCGAGATGGCGGGGGATGCCGCGCTCACGCGCCTGCTGCTCGGCTTCGGGCTGCGCAACTTCTCGATGCACCCGCAGCAGCTGCTCGCCATCAAGGAAAAGGTGCTGCGCACCAACCTCGCGGAGGCGCAGCCGCTCGCGCAGCGCGTGCTGCGCCAGTCCGACCCGGCGAAGACGCGCGAGCTGCTCGCCAAGCTGAACGCCTGATCATGCCGGGTCCCCTGCACGGCGTCAGGATCCTCGACCTCACCACGGTGGTGATGGGTCCCTACGCGACCCAGATCCTCGCCGACTTCGGCGCCGACGTGGTGAAGCTCGAGCCGCCCGAGGGCGACATCATGCGGCACAACGCGCCGCTGCGCTCGCGGGGCATGGGGCATATCTTTCTGAATGCCAACCGCAACAAGCGCTCGGTGGTGCTCGACCTCAAGAAGGAAGCCGGGCGCGAGGCCTGCCTCGCCGTCGCGAAAGGCGCCGACGTGCTGGTCTACAACATCCGGCCGCAGGCGATGGCGCGCTTGAAGCTCGGCTACGAGGACCTGCGCGCGGTGAACCCGAGGATCCTCTACGTAGGCGCGTTCGGCTATTCGCAGCGCGGGCCCTACGCGGCGAAAGCCGCCTACGACGACCTGATCCAGGGCGCGGCGGGCCTGCCCTGGCTTCTGAAGGAGTCGGGCGCGGAGTCGCCGCGCTACGTCCCGGCGACCATGGCGGACCGCTCGGTGGGGCTTCACGTGGTGAATGCGGTCTGCGCCGGCCTGTACTGGCGCGAGAAGAGCGGCCGCGGCCAGAGGATCGACGTGCCGATGTTCGAGAGCCTGCTGCAGACGGTGCTCGGCGAGCACATGGGCGGCTACACCTTCGAGCCGCAGCTCGGCGAGCCCGGCTACGCGCGCATGCTCGCCAAGGGGCGCCGGCCCTACGAGACGAAGGACGGCTACATCTGCGTGCTGGTCTACAACGACAAGCAGTGGCGCGCGTTCTTCGACCTGATCGGGCGCCCGGAGCTGCTCGCCGACCCGCGCTACGCCACGCAGGAGGCGCGCAGCCGCGACTTCGACCAGGCCTACGAGCTGGTCGCCGGCGAGATGAAGAAGCGCACCACCTCGGAGTGGATCGCGGCGCTCGAATCCGCCGACATCCCGGTGCAGCGCATGAACTCGCTCGCCGACATCGTCACCGACCCGCACCTCGCCGCGATCGGCTACTTCCGCCACGTAGAGCACCCCACCGAGGGCCGCATCAAGTCGATGGCGGTGCCCTCGGAGTGGTCCGACTCGGCCCCGGAGTACCGGCGCCACGCGCCGCGCCTTGGCGAGCACACGCGGGAAGTTCTTCTGGAAGCTGGTTTTTCTGAAAAAGAGATTCAGAATCTCATCGCCAGCGGGGCAGCCACCGAAGGGGGGAAATCATGATCCGAACTGTTTTTGCTCTCCTTGCATTGTCTTTTTCCTTCGCCGCGTCCGCGCAGGGAGCCATGTCCTGGCCAGCGATCGAGAAGCAGCTGCGCGAGCACTGGAAGAAGACCTACCCTGCCGAGAAGATCCTCAAGATCCGGAAAAAGGGGCAGCTGCAGTACTACGCCACCGAACGGCAGACGCAGACGACCGACTACTGGGGCTGGTTCTGGGAAACGAAAGTGATCGAGCGCAACGGCGCCTTTGCGCGCCAGGTCGCCGACGTGACCGTGCAGCGCGCCGACAAGACGCAGGCCGCCTTCGAGGTCGCGGCGCTCTTCGAACGCATGGGCAACGCCTGGCAGTCGAAGGGCGTCGCCGTGCGCGCTTCGAAAGACCTCTCGGCCGCCAAGGCGGGCGACCTGCCTTCGAGTGCCCAGGCCGCGGCGATCTTCACCGCGGCGTGGAAGAAGAACCGCTCCGACTTCGACGTGCACTCCGTGGAAGTGCTGAAGAGCGAGCCGAAGCAATCCGGCGAGCGTCGCTGGATCACCTACAAGCTCGCGATCACCGCGACCGGCACCGACAAGGGCAGCCGCGCGATGTACCAGAAGAAGTACCGCTGCACCCCCGAGGACTACTCTTCCGTCCTCAAGCTCGAGAGCGGCAACTGGGTCGCCGACGAGAAGATGATCGCCAACGTCAACGAGTCCCGCGATTGCGCGCTGGCAAAGTAATTATCTTTTCTCGCTGAACCCCCCGCACCTCACGTGGCGGGGATCGACCGACCACGCGCGCGCCTGCGGGTCCCAGTGCAGCAGGTGCTGCAGGCGGTTGACGTAGGCGGCGCCCTCCTTGCTGAGTCGGAACTTGCCCGTGCCGACCGCGTCGATCTGCACCTGGTAGATGTAAGAGCGCTTGGCTTTCGGGCGGTCCTCGGCCCGGGTCGCCTCGATCTGGAAGCGCGGCTCGCCTTCGAGCGCGATCGACCTGATGTCGAAGCCCTCGCAGTTGCCCGCCTTCCACGCCGCGGCGATCAGCTCCTGCGCCTGCGCCTTCGAAGGCGCCGCGATGTCGGACTGCACGTTCTGCTCGTAGACCTTGACGGTCTGCAGCTCCCACCTGGTGCCGAAGAGCCGGTACTCGACCCAGAAGCGGTCGTTGGTGCGGCTCTTGTCGGCGCGCTCCACCACCGCCGAGCCGTAGTAGCGCACCACGATGAGCGCGCCTTCCTTCCTCTCCGGGCCCGTTATTTCTTTCACCTGGTCGCCGGGCTGCTGTTTCCTGTAGTCGGCGAGCACGTCCCGCTTCGCCTGCTCCCAGCCGGGCGCGGCCTGCGACCGGGCGAGCGAGGGAGCGAGCAGCGCCAGGACGCACAGCGCGCGCAGCATGTTTCCCATGGCTTTTCCCCCTTGGCGGCCATGCTACACTAGCCGCCAGCGCCGATTTGATTGTTCAGCTTGCGGGCGCTCTACAAATCCGGCTAAAGAGACGACCTTGAACGCTCCCCTCGATCCATCCTCCGTCGGCGTCGTCACGGCGCAAAAGGCGCGCTTCGCCGAGCCGCTGCGCCTGAAATCCGGCGCGCAGCTGCCCGAGTTCGAGATCGCCTACGAGACCTACGGGAAGCTCAACGCCGCGCGCTCGAACGCCGTGCTCATCTGCCACGCGCTCAACGCCTCGCACCACGTCGCCGGCGTCTATGCCGGCGAGCCGGGCAACGTCGGCTGGTGGGACAACATGGTGGGTCCGGGCAAGCCGCTCGACACCGACAAGTTCTTCGTCGTCGGCAACAACTACATCGGCTCGTGCTTCGGCTCGACCGGCCCGACCTCGGTGAATCCCGCCACCGGCAAGCCCTGGGGCGCGGACTTCCCGGTGGTGACGGTGGAGGACTGGGTCGCGGCGCAGGCGCGGCTTGCCGACCACCTCGGCATCGAGCGCTTCGCCGCGGTGATGGGCGGCTCGATCGGCGCCATGCAGGCGCTGCAGTGGGCGCTCTCCTACCCCGAGCGCGTGCGCCACGCGATCGTCATCGCCGCCACGCCCAAGCTCTCGGCGCAGAACATCGCCTTCAACGAGGTCGCGCGCCAGGCGATCATGACCGACCCGGACTTCCACGGCGGGCACTACTACGAGAAAGGCGTCGTTCCGGCGCGCGGGCTGAGGATCGCGCGCATGATCGGCCACATCACCTACCTCTCGGGCGACGCGATGATGGAGAAGTTCGGCCGGCAGCTCAGGCGCGCCGCGCTCGGCTTCGACTTCGACATCGACTTCGAGGTCGAGAGCTACCTGCGCTACCAGGGCGACAAGTTCTCCTCGTATTTCGATGCGAATACCTACCTTCGCATCACCAAGGCGCTCGACTACTACGACCCGGCGGCGGAGTTCGGCGGCGACCTCTCGGCCGCGTTCCGGCGCGCGCTCGCCAACTTCCTCGTCGTCTCCTTCACCTCCGACTGGCGCTTCACCTCGCAGCGCTCGCGCGAGATCGTAAGAGCGCTGCTCGACAACCGCAGGATCGTCTCCTACCTCGAGATCGACGCGCCGCAGGGGCACGACGCCTTCCTCATGGACGACCCGCGCTACTTCGGCGCGCTGCGGGCCTACTTCGCCAACATCGCGCTATGACCGAGACCGATCACATCACGCGCTGGGTCGCGCGGGGCGCGCGCGTGCTCGACCTCGGCTGCGGCGACGGCGGCCTGCTGCGCCACCTGTGGCAGAGCCGCCAGGCACCGGGCTACGGCGTGGAGATCGACGACGCGCACGTCCTCGAGTGCATCCGCAACGACGTCAACGTCCTGCAGATGGACCTCGAGGACGGCCTCGCGGCCTTCGCCGACCGCTCGTTCGACTACGTGATCCTCTCGGAAACGCTGCAGGCGATCCACCACCAGGAAGCGCTGCTCAGAGAAATGCTGCGCGTGGGGCGCGAGGCGATCGTGTCGTTTCCCAACTTCGGCTACTGGCGCGCGCGCATCCAGATCGCGCTCGCCGGCCACATGCCGGTCTCGAAAGAGCTTCCCTACCAGTGGTATGACACGCCGAACGTCCACCACTGCACGCTGGTCGACTTCGAAGCCCTCTGCGAAAAGCTCGGCTTCAAGGTCCTCGAGCGCGTCGTGCTCAAGAACGGCGGCACCGTTTCCTTCATGCCCAACCTGCTCGGCGCGAACGCGCTTTATCGCGTCAGCGCGTAGGGTCCGTGGCAGGTATCCAGGGCTGGATATCTACCGACCTATTGACCGCTACCTGCCGAGGAGGGTAAATGGCGACGTTCGTGCTCGTGCACGGTGCTTGGCATGGCGCATGGGTCTGGCCTCGCACCGCCAGAATTCTGCGCAGCCAAGGGCATGAGGTTTTCACCCCGACGCTAACCGGGGTTGGAGAACGCTCACATCTCGCAGGCAAAGAAGTGAATCTCAGCTTGCATATTCTCGATGTATGCAACGTGCTGCAATGGGAGAACCTCGAGGACGTCGTGCTTTGCGGCCACTCGTACGGCGGCGCCGTAGTGACCGGGGTAGCCGACGCGATGCCTGAACGAATTCGCTCGCTCGTTTACCTGGATGCATTTGTTCTCGGCGACGGCGAGGCGCTCTGGGACTACACAGGGCCGAAGCATTCCTACTTCATCGAGGGCGCGGGAAAGCATTCGGGCCGGACGCAGCCGATCCCGAGCGAGGAGTTCGGCGTCAACTCGGCTGACCTAGGGTGGGTCAAGTCAAAGGTCGTTCCGATGGCCCTCGCCTGTTTCGTCGAGCGCATCCGGCTCAAGGGCGACGTCCAGAAGCTGAAGAAACGATCATACGTCTATGCCGAAGGTTGGAGCCCTTCGCCTTTTCAGCAGTTTTACGAAAGACTCAAGAATGAACCGGGATGGAACGTGCTAACCGTCAAGACCGGCCACCACATCATGATTGATGACCCCGAAGGCTGCGCGCGGGCGCTAGTCGCGGCTGCTTAAGCATTAACGTAGGAACAAAGCCGGCTAAGCTGTCGACGTATACTCAGCATTGCAGGGTCAAAGGAGCGACATGATGTCAAGTGCGCTTTCGGAATTGAAAGAGAAAGCGTTTGAGCTGAACGATCAAGAGCGCGCCGAGCTGGCGCTTTCGTTGATCGCATCCCTCGACGGTCCGGCCGATCCGGACGTCGAGGAAGCCTGGCGGGTCGAGATCGAGCGCCGCATCGGTCAGGTCGAGCGCGGTGAAGTGAAGCTTATCGACGGCGACGAGGTGTTCGCCCGATTGCGCCGCCGTTTCGGGTGATCCCCTACCGGTTTCATCCGGACGGACCATTTCTCTTGTCAGGCAATTTCCCGAAGCGGGGTCGCCAATAGGTTCGAAAAGGCGCAGGGTGCTTGTTGCGCGTTTCCCGTATTCGATTGTCTACCGGCATGACCCGGACTTTATTCTCATCGTCGCGGTTGCCCATCAACGCAGACGGCCCGGCTACTGGCGTGGCCGGCGGTAGCAAGGCTTTGGGGGACTGATGTCCGTACATGTCGTGCGCCTCGGGACTACGCGACTGCCTGGCGAAGGCCTGCGCATCGGTACTGTGCGCCGTCCTCCGCGCGGAGTACCCAAGTCAAAGTTTTCTTCTGGCAACTGGTACGACGTGTGGCTGCCGGAGCTCGCGCCGAGCGAGGCGACGGTGAAGATGGGGCAGCGGGCCGAGACGGACGCCGAGTGGAAGGCGTTCGCGCGGCGCTATGAGAAGGAGATGGATGCGGCGACGCCGAGCCGGATGCTGGATGTGCTCGCGGCGCTCTCGCACAGCGCGGATTTCTCGGTCGGCTGCTATTGCGAGGACGAGTCGCGCTGCCACCGCTCGGTGCTGCGGCGGCTCTTGAAGGAGCGGGGCGCGAAGCTCGCATGATCGTTCCGGTCGCCGGGATCGACGTGCATGTCGAGGGGGGCGACGATGCGCCGGCGATCGTCATGCTGCATGGCTGGCCGGACACGTACCGGCTGTGGGACGCGCAGGTCGAGTTCCTGAAAGGCCGCTACCGCTGCATCCGCTTCACGCTCCCCGGGTTCGACGCGTCGCAGCCGCGCCGGGTCTATACCGTGGACGAGGTGACGGGGTTCCTCCGGCAGGTGATCGAGCGGCTCTCCCCCGGGCGCAAGGTGACGCTGATGCTGCACGACTGGGGCTGCATCTTCGGCTACGAGTTCTATATGCGCCACCCGGAGCGGGTGGCGCGCATCGTGGGCGTGGACATCGGCAGCGCGAAGGGGCTGCGGCGCGTTCTTTCGACGCGCGAGAAGCTCATCATCATCGCCTACCAGATGTGGCTCGTGCTCGCGTGGAAGATCGGCGGGCGGCTCGGCGACTGGATGACGCGCAGGATGGCGCGCTGGGCGCGCGCGCGCTCGGATCCGCGCCTCATCGGCTCGCGCATGAACTACCCGTACTACCTCACCTACTTCGGCGGCGGCGAGAGCCTGCCGAGGCAGTTGCACGCCTTCAAGCCCGAATGCCCGATGCTCTTCGTCTACGGGCGGAGGAAGCCCATGCGGTTCCACACGCCGGCCTGGTTAGAGGAGCTGCGCGCGCGCAAGGAGAACCGGGTCGAAGAATTCGACACCGGCCACTGGGTGATGCTGCAGCAGCCGGAGCGCTTCAATCAGGTCCTAGGGGCCTTCCTTGCCCGCTGAGCCGATCGAGACGTCGGCGAGTCCCGAGCGGATCATGAGCCAGAACAGGATCACGCCCGGCAGCGCGACGAGCGTGGTGAGGAGGTAGAAGTTGACGTAGCCCATCGCCTCGATCATCGCGCCCGCCGTGGTGCCGGTGAGAAAGCGCCCGGCGATGCTCGCGAGCGCCGAGAGCAGCGCGTACTGGGTCGCGGTGAAGCGCAGGTTGCACAGCGCCGAGAGGTAGGCGACCACGGTCACCCCGCCGATGCCGCTCGCGAAGTTCTCGAAGCCGACCGCCGCGGCCATGCCGAGGTTGCTGTGGCCGATCACCGCCAGCCCCGCGAAGCTCAGGTTCGACACCGCCATGAGCACGAGGCTCACGAGCACCGAGCGCTTCATCCCCAGCCGCTCGTAGAGCACGCCGCCGGCGAAGATCCCCGCCAGCAGCGCGGCGAAGCCCACGCCGACGTCGTACCAGGCCACCTCGTCGTTGCTGAAGCCGAGGTCCTGGAACAGCAAGCGCAGCGTGAGGTTCGCGAGCGTGTCGCCGATCTTGTGGATCAGCACGAACAGCATCACGACGAGCGCGCCCTGGCGCTTCACGAACTCGGTGAGCGGGCTGACGTAGGCGATGAGGGCTTCGAGCACGCCGCGCGGGCGCGCGGGCTCCCGATGCCTCGCCGGCTCGCCCAGGATTGCGCCGACCAGCATCGCCGGCAGCGCGAACACGGCGCAGGCGGCGTAGGCCGCGGCCCAGCCGAGCCGCGCCGCGACGACGAGCGCGAGCGCCCCGGCCGCTGCGGCGCCGATCCTCCAGCCGTACTGCGACATGCCCGAGCCCGCGCCGAGCTGGCGCGGCTCGAGCAGCTCGATGCGATAGGCGTCGATGATGATGTCGAAGGTGGCGCCGGCCACGCCCACCGCGACGGCGGCGGCCACGACCGCGGCGAGCGACCGGTCGGGGTCGGCCAGGCCGAGCACCGCCACCGCGCCCATCACCAGGAAGCCTGCGAGCCACAGCCAGCTGCGCCGCTGCCCGAACCTGCCGAGCCACGGCAGGCGCACGTTGTCCACCACCGGCGCCCACAGGAACTTCAGGTTGTAGGCGAGGATCGTGAGCGCGAACGCGGTCACCGCGCTCTTCGAGATGCCGTGCTGCGCGAGCCGCGTGGTGAGCGTCGCGCCGATCATGGCGAAAGCGAAGCCGGAGGAAATGCCCAGGAACAGCGCCGCGAGGGGCGCCGCTTCGAAGTAGGGCCGGACGCCTTGCGGCAGTCGCTCGCGCAGGGTGCTGATATAGATCAAGAGCCGGGTGGGCAGGAGGGATATGTTGATTTTGAACGCATTCTTGCACTCACCCGGGAGACCGTCCATGACAACCCAAGCCGCTGTTGCGAAAGACGTGACGAAGGAGAAGCTGGTCGCAGACCTGAAGCTCCTCGTCTCCGACACCGACGAGCTGCTGCGCGCCACCGCCGCGCAGGCGGGCGAGAAGGCCGCGGTCGCGCGCGAGCGCATCCAGGCCTCGCTCGCCGCGGCCAGGGAGCGGCTGGGCGAAGCCGAGCACGCCACCCTCGAGAAGGCGAAGCAGGCGGCGAAGAGCGCCGACGGCTACGTGCACGAGCACCCCTGGGCCGCGGTCGGCATCGCGGCCGCCGCGGCGCTCGCCGTCGGCGTGCTGATCGGCCGGCGCTAGGGCGATGCTCGGCAGGGTGCGGGAGCTCGCCCGCACGGCGCTCGCGATCGCCGAGACGCGGGCCGAGCTCGCCGCCACGGAGCTCGAGGAGCAGGCGCTGCGCTGGGCGGAGATCGCGCTCTGGCTCGCGCTCGCCGGCTTTTTCCTCGGCGCCGCGCTCGTGTTCGTCGGCATCCTGGCGGTGCTGCTGTTCTGGGACTCGAACCGCCTGCTCGCCGCCGCGATCGTGGGCGCCCTGTTTCTCGGCGCCGGGGGGCTCGCGGGGCTGCTGGCGGGCATGCGCCTGCGCGAGCGCCCGAGGCTCTTCAGCGCCACGGTCGCCGAGCTGCGCAAGGACCGGGAGCGCATCGAGCATCCGGCAACCTGATGCGCGCCCGGCTCTTCGAGCTTGCAGCACGCAAAGCCGCGCTCCGCGAGCGGGCGAGCGCCGAGCGCGAGCGCTTCGCCGCGCTCACCGCGGAGGTGCGCCGGCCGCTCGCGCTCGCCGCCGGCGCCGTGCTGCTGGTCGCGCTGCGCCCGCGCCGCGTGCTCGGGTGGCTGGCGAGCGGCTGGTCGGCGCTGCAGCTGTACCGCGCCGTGCGCCTGTGGTGGTCGCGAGCCGCGGCGTAAGGCGGCGCCGGCCGAAGCGGCGGCCGCTCTGGACAAGAGAGGATAAGGCGATCGTCCTGCGGCGCCTGCGGCGCCTCTCCGGCTACTCGCCCTATCTCGCGGCGCTCATCCTGCCGGGCGGGCTCGCGCTCGTGCCGCTGATCGCCTGGTGGCGGCGCCGCTCCTTCAGCCGGGGCTCCAGCCGTAATCGATGCTGAGCGGCGCGTGGTCGGAGAAGCGCCGCCGCTTGTAGATCGCCTCGCGCCGCGCGCTGCGCGCCACCCCCGGGGTGGCGACCTGGTAGTCGATGCGCCAGCCGACGTTCTTCGCCCAGGCGCGGCCGCGGTTCGACCACCAGGTGTACTGCCCGGGCGCGGAGTTCAGGCGCCGGAACACGTCGACGAAGCCCAGCTCGTCGAACACCTTCGTGAGCCAGGCGCGCTCCTCGGGCAGGAACCCCGAGTTCTTCCGGTTGGCGCGCCAGTTCTTCAGGTCGATCTCCTTGTGCGCGATGTTCCAGTCACCGCAGAGGATCACCTCACTTCCTCTTTTTCTCAATTCTTTCAAATGCAAGAAAAATCTTTTCAGGAAACGAAATTTCGAAGCCTGGCGATGCGCCCCGGCCGAGCCCGAGGGGAAATACACCGAAACCACCGAGAGCCTGCCGAATTTCGCCTCGAGGTAGCGCCCCTCGGCGTCGAACTCGCGCGCGCCGAACCCTCTCACCACCGCGTCGGGCTCGCGCCGGCTGTAGAGCGCCACGCCGCTGTAGCCCTTCTTCCGGGCGCAGAAGAAATTCGCGGCATACCCCCTCAGGGAAAAGCCGCCGGCCTCCAGGTCCGCGGCCTGCGCCTTGATCTCCTGCAGGCACACGACGTCGGCACGCTGCGCGGCGAGCCAGCGGTACAGGCCCTTCTTCGCCGCCGAGCGGATGCCGTTGACGTTGAGGGTGATGACCCGCAAAGGCCGGATCTCAGCCGCTCGGGAAGCTCGCGACCCCGCCGTGGGCGGCAGACCACTCTGCGGGTGAATTCAGGAACTTCTCGACCTGCTTCACCTGCGCGGCAGGCAGGTACTTCTCGCGCTTGACCACGGCGAGCACGTCCCACCAGGTGGCGAGGTAGTGCAGCTCGACCTTCAGCTCCCGCATCACCTTCTTCGACTCGGGAAAGATGTCGTAGTAGAAGTTGACGAACACGTGCTCGACCACCGCGCCCGCGCCGCGCAGCGCCTTGCAGAAGTTGACCTTGGAGCGCCCGTCGGTGGTGAGGTCCTCCACCAGCAGCGTCCTCGCCCCCTCGCGGAGGTCGCCCTCGATCTGCGCGTTGCGCCCGAAGCCCTTCGGCTGCTTGCGGATGTACTGCATCGGCAGGCCGAGGCGCTCGGCGATCCACGCCGCGTAGGGAATGCCGGCGGTCTCGCCGCCGGCGACGACGTCGAACTGCTCGAAGCCGGCCTCGCGCGCGAGCGTCGCCACGGCGAAATCCACCAGCTGACCGCGGATTCTCGGGTAGAAGATGAGCTTGCGGCAGTCGATGTACACCGGGCTCGCCCAGCCCGAGGTGAAGATGAAGGGCTTGGCCTCCGAGAACAGCACCGCTTTCACCTCGAGCAGCATCTTCGCGGTCGTTTCGGCGATGAAAGCGCGATCCGCGGAATGCATGGCGGCCCGGATTCTAGCAGGTCGACGATCGCCGCCCGCGCCGCGTTAGAATCTCACCGCACAAGCACCAAGGAGGTTTTTATGCGCACCGCACTCGCCATCGCCCTGCTCGCCCTGCCGCTCGCCGCGGGCGCGCAGACCTACCGCTGCGTCGGCAAGGACGGCAAGAAGTACTACGGCCAGAGCGTGCCGCCGCAATGCCTCGGCCAGCCGGTCGAGCAGCTGAACGCCCAGGGCCGCGTGGTGAAGCGGTTTGACGCCGCGGCGACCGCGGCCGAGCGCGAGAAGAAGGCCGCCGAGGACGTCGAGCGCAAGAAGCGCGAGGCGATCTCGAAGGAAGAGGGCCGGCGCAACCGCGCGCTGCTCGCCACCTACACCAGCGAGAAGGACATCGAGCAGGCGCGCGCCCGCGCGCTGAGGGAGAACGAGCTCGCCATGGCCGACATCGAAAAGCGCATCGCCGGCCTGAAGCAGAAGCAGGAGACCCTGAAGAAGAAAATGGGCGAAAGCAAGGACAAGGCCGAGACCGGCCGCATGCAGCAGGACATCAAGAACGCCGACTTCGACATCAAGACCCAGGAGCAGCTGCTCGAGACCAAGAAGAAGGAAGTCGCTGCGATCAACGCGCGCTACGACGACGACAAGAGGCGCTACGTCGAGCTGACCAAGGGCAAGTAGCCTAGCCTTTCAGCTTGCGGCGCAGGATCTCGTTCACCTGCGCCGGGTTCGCCTTGCCGGCGGTGCGCTTCATCACCTGGCCGACGAGCGAGTTGAACGCCTTCTCCCTGCCCGCCCGGTAGTCCTCGACCTGCTTCGCGTTCGCCGCCAGCACCTCGTCGACCACCTGCTCGATCGCGCCCGCATCCGAAACCTGCTTCAGGCCCTTCTTCTCGATGATCTCGTCGGGATCGTACGCGCCCTCCCAAAGAGAGCCTATGACATCCTTCGCGGATTTCTGCGAAATCGTCCCGTCGTGGATACGTAGAAGCAGCTTGGCGAAACGATCTGGGTCAAGCGGAATGGCGTCGAATCCCAGGCTCTTGAGGTTGAGCCTTGCTGCAACCTCGCCGTTGATCCAATTCGCCGAAAGCTTCGGCGGCACGCCCCGTGCGACCGCCGCTTCGAAGTATTCCGCTTTTTCCTTCGACTCGGTCAGTACCGCTGCGTCGTATTCCGAGAGCTGGTATTCCCTGACGTAGCGCGCGCGCTTCGCCCCGGGCAGCTCCGGGAGCCCTGCCTTCACCTTCTCGATGTCCTGCTCGGCGATGACCAGCGGCAACAGGTCGGGATCGGGGAAGTAGCGGTAGTCTTGCGCGTCCTCCTTGGTGCGCATCGGGCGCGTCTCGTCGCGCTCGGGGTCGTAGAGGCGCGTTTCCTGCACCACCTTGGCGCCCTCCTCCAGCAGCTCGATCTGGCGTTTCGCCTCGAACTCGATCGCGCGCTCCATGAAGCGGAAGGAGTTCAGGTTCTTGATCTCGCAGCGCGTGCCGAGCGGCTCGCCCGCGCGGCGCACCGAGACGTTCGCGTCGCAGCGGAACGACCCCTCCTGCATGTTACCGTCGCAGATGCCGATCCAGCGCACCAGCGCGTGCAGCACGCGCGCGTAGGCGACCGCCTCCTTCGCGCCGCGCAGGTCGGGCTCGCTCACGATCTCGAGCAGCGGCGTGCCGGCGCGGTTGAGGTCGATCCCGGACATGCCGTGAAAATCCTCGTGCAATGATTTTCCGGCGTCTTCCTCGAGATGGGCCCTGGTCAGGCGAGCCGTCTTGAATTCGTTGTCGATGTAGAACCCGATCGAGCCGCCCTTCACGATGGGAAGCTCGTACTGGCTGATCTGGTAGCCCTTGGGGAGGTCCGGGTAGAAGTAGTTCTTGCGCGCGAACACCGACTTGCGGCTGATTTCGCCGCCCACCGCGAGGCCGAAGCGCACCGCGAGCTCGACCGCGCCGCGGTTGGCGACCGGCAGCACGCCCGGCAGCGCGATGTCGACCGCGCAGGCCTGCGTGTTCGGCGCGGCGCCGAACGCGGTCG
>JBFLYF010000279.1:0-4237 GCA_040756795.1 Pseudomonadota bacterium | reverse complement strand
GATGAAGAAGAAGAGCGTCGCGCCGGCGAGCAGCAGCCCGCGCGCGAGCTGGATGCCGGGGCGCGCGGTGCGCAGCCGCCCGAGCTCGCCGCGCGCCGCGAGCCAGGCGAGGATGAGGGCGAGGTTCGCGGCGTAGCGCGCCCAGACGATCCCCGGCACCGGGTACCACTGCGCGAGGTACTTCGCGATCGTGTCCATGAGCGTGAACACGCCCACGGCGGCGATCATGAAAGCGATGCCGCGCAGCCGCTAGTCCTCGGCGCGCATGTGCGGGAACAGGATCACGTCGCGGATCGACGCGCTGTCGGTGAGCAGCATCACCAGGCGGTCGATCCCGAGGCCGCCGCCCGCCGCGGGCGGCATGCCGTACTCGAGCGCGCGGATGTAGTCGGCGTCGTAGTACATCGCCTCCTGGTCGCCCGCCTGCTTCAGGCGCACCTGCTCGCGGAAGCGCTCGGCCTGGTCCTCGGGGTCGTTCAGCTCGGAAAAGCCGTTCGCGATCTCCTTCGCGTCGATGAAGAGCTCGAAGCGGTCGGCGATCCCGGGATCCTTGTCGTTGCGGCGCGCGAGCGGCGAGACCTCGGCCGGGAACTCGGTGACGAAGGTGGGCTGCACGAGCTGCTTCTCGGCGATCGCTTCGAAGAGCGTGAGTTGCAGAGAGCCCCAGCCGTGGCCTTTCTTGTGTTCTACATTGAGCGAATCGAGTTTCCGGGTCAGGAAGGCGCTGTCCCTGAGATCTCCATCGATGCCCTGTTTTCGAATCGCCTCCGGAATCGACAGGCGGGCGAACGGTTTCTCGAGATCGAGGGTTTTGTTCTGATAGGAAAAAACACCCTTGCCCAAGGTCACCTGCGCAGCATGGCGCACCAGCTTCTCGGTGTGCGCCATCATGTACTCGCAGTCCTCGTAGGCGCAGTACCACTCCATCATGGTGAACTCGGGGTTGTGCTTGGTGGAGATGCCCTCGTTCCTGAAGCTGCGGTTGATCTCGAACACGCGCTCGAGGCCCCCCACCACCAGGCGCTTGAGGTAGAGCTCCGGCGCGATGCGCAGGTAAAGCGGCATGTCGAGCGCGTGGTGGTGCGTCTGGAACGGCCGCGCCACCGCGCCGCCCGGGATCGGCTGCATCATCGGCGTCTCGACCTCGAGATAGCCGTCGGCGGTCATGGCCTCCCGCAGCGCCTGGATGATTCTCGTTCTCTTCAGAAAGACTTCTTTCGTATCGGACGAGACAATGAGGTCCACGTAGCGCTGCCGGTATCTCGTTTCCTGGTCGGCGAGGCCGTGGAACTTTTCCGGCAGCGGGCGCAGGGCCTTGACCAGCAAGTGAAGGCTCGTGACCAGGATCGTCAGTTCACCCGTCTTGGTCCTGAACAGGGTGCCCGAGGCGCCCACGATGTCGCCCAGGTCCCAGTGCTTGAACGCCTCGTAGTTCGGCAATTCGCTCGAAGCGTAGATCTGGATGCGGCCCGAGCCGTCCTGCAGCGTGGCGAAGCTCGCCTTGCCCATGACGCGCTTGAGCACCATGCGCCCGGCCACGGTTGCGGGGATTTTTTCTTTTTCTAGGACTTCCTTGGTTTTTCCGCCGTGGAGTTCGAAAAGCTTCCCTGCAAAATCGGAACGGCGGAAATCGTTCGGAAAGGCAATCCCCCTGGCGCGAAGCTGCTTCAGCTTCTCCCGGCGCTCCTCGATCAGCTTGTTTTCTTCTTCCATTGTTCTAGACGCCCTGCTTGAGGCTGGCGTTGATGAAGTCGTCGAGGTCGCCGTCGAGCACCGCCTGCGTGGCGCCCTTCTCGACGCCGGTGCGCAGGTCCTTGATGCGCGACTGGTCGAGCACGTACGAGCGGATCTGGTGGCCCCACTCGACGTCGGTCTTCGTGGCCTCGAGCTTGGAGTGCTCGGCGGTGCGCTTGCGGAGCTCCAGCTCGTAGAGCCGCGACCTGAGCATCGCCATGCACTCGGCGCGGTTGCGGTGCTGCGAGCGGTCGTTCTGGCTCTGCACCACGATGCCGGTGGGCAGGTGCGTGATGCGCACCGCCGATTCGGTCTTGTTGACGTGCTGGCCGCCGGCGCCCGAGGCGCGGTAGACGTCGACGCGCAGCTCGGCCGGGTTGATCTGCACCTCGATCGAGTCGTCGACCTCGGGGTAGACGAAGACGCTGGCGAAGGAGGTGTGGCGCCGCGCGTTGGAATCGAACGGCGACTTCCTCACCAGGCGGTGCACGCCGCTCTCGGTGCGCAGGTGGCCGTAGGCGTAGTCGCCCGTCACCTTGAGCGTCGCGCTCTTGATGCCCGCCACCTCGCCCTCGGTGCGCTCCAGGATCTCGGCGCGAAAGCCCTTCTTGTCGCAGTACTTCAGGTACATGCGCTCCAGCATCGCGGCCCAGTCCTGCGCCTCGGTGCCGCCGGCGCCGGCCTGGATGTCGAGGAAGCAGTTGTTGGGGTCGAGCGGGTTGGCGAACATGCGCCGGAACTCGAGCGCGCCGACGTCCTGCTCCAGCTTGCGGATGTCGGAAGAAATGCTGGAAAGGGTGGCGTCGTCGTTCTCCGCCTGCGCCATGTCGAACAGCTCTTTGGCGTCGGATACGCCGCCGCCGACGCGCTTCAGCGTCGCGACCATCGCCTCGAGGGTTTTCTTCTCCTTGCCGAGCTCCTGCGCGCGCTGCGGGTTCTCCCACAGCTTCGGGTCTTCGAGCTCGCGATTCAGCGCCTCCAGGCGCTTTTCCTTGGCCTCGAAGTCAAAGATACCTCCGCAGCTCGGCGGACCGGGCCTGCAGGTCGGCGAGCGTCGAGGCGATCTGGTTGATGCGTTCGGCTTCCATGGCGCGCGCGATTATACGCGCCTGCCCGTGTACTCTTCCTCGATCTTGTCCTCGAAGAAGCTGGTCGGGTTGGGCGCCGCCATGAAGCGCCGGTAGACCTCGGGATAGACCTTCGGGTACTGGTACACCTGGCCGTTCGCGAACTCGACCTCGAGGGTCATGCTCTTCTCGTCGTAGCCCACCGAGCGGATCTTCGAGGAATTGACGCGCTTGCGCTCCATCAGGCGAGGCTTACCCGGATTTTGGTTCCCGCTTTTACCTTGGAAAGAATCTTAGGGTCAGAGCAAACCCGACCTAAAACACTGCACGGATTCGCAAGCTTCGGCTTGTCATCGGTGGAGATCGGCGTGCGGCCGAAGGGCAGGGCGAGCGCGTCGCCCTCGGTCCAGAAGCACACCGTGCCCGGCTCGACCACCTGCCTGGCGCCTGCCTCGAGCTTCGCGCTCACCGGCGTCGAGAAATACACCTCCTCGCCCCAGGTCTGCGCGCGCGCCTCGAAGGGCGCCGCGGCGACGAGCGCCCGCGCAGTGGGCGAGTCGCCGAGCTCGATGTCGAAGGCGACCGCGCCCGCCTCGATGCGCAGCCGGCTCATTTCGCCGCCGCGGCGCTCCAGGCGGCCTTCAGCCCGCCGCCCTCGAGCGTGCCTTCCATCGCCGCGCCCTTCACCGTCCCCGCGAAGGCGTAGCTGCGGCCGTTCAGCTCCAGCGCGAAGCGGATGCGCTCGCCCTGGAGGCTGCCGTTGTCGAGGGCCACATCGCGCCCGCCGATGCGCGCCTTGCCCTTGAGGAGCGTGGTCCTGAACGCCTGCAGCTCCATGCGCACCGGCGCGCGGCTCAGGCCCGCCGGCAGCTGAAGGCTCCAGGCGCCGGCGACCCTGGCGGGAACGCGGTAGAGCCAGATCAGCGTCGTGGTCACGCCGCTGATCGGCACCTTGTCCTCCAGGTCCATGTGCAGCGAGCGCTCCTCCTTCCAGTCCGCGAGGCCGTAGTCGTGCGAGATGATCCGCGTGCCGGGCCTGAGCTCGGCGAGGAGCTTGTCCTTGAGCATGTTCACCGTGTGCGGCAGCAGGTACATCGTCACCACGGTCGCCTGCGAGATGTCGGTCTTGAACAGGTCCTGGGTGACGAACTTCACCCGCTCGGCGAGGCCCTGGTCCTTCGCCGCCTCGTTCGCCTTGCGCACCAGCGCCGCGTCGATGTCGACGCCGAAGCCGCGCGCGCCGAACACCTTGGCGGCGGTGAGCACGATGCGGCCGTCGCCCGAGCCGAGGTCGATCACGAAGTCGCCCGGGCCCACCTGGGCGAGCGTGAGCATGTCCGAGACCACGCTGGTCGGGGAGGGCACGTAGGGCCCGGCGTTGACCGGCGGCTTGTCCTGCGCGCGCGCGGCGCCCGCAAGCACGGCAAGGAGCAGCG
>JBFLYF010000278.1:0-4284 GCA_040756795.1 Pseudomonadota bacterium | reverse complement strand
TTGAGCCGCCCGGACGTCGCCGCCGCCGCCGCGGCGCCGCCCACCACCAGCGCCGCGAGGCCGTACTCGGCGATCCTGTCGCCCTGCTTGAACTCGGCGTACTTCTCGCCGGCGACGAACTCGTAGCCGCGCAGCGTGCCGCGGAAGGCGCGCATGTCCTCGTTGAGCGTCGTGGGCGAGGAAACCAGCACCGCGCTCATCACGCCGCTTCGCCCGAGCAGCCGGCTGGTGTAGTTGACGTGCATGCCGCCGCGCTCGTCGCGCAGCCGCATGCCCCACTCCAGGCGCTTGGTTTCGGCGTCGTAGTGCGGCGGCACGTGCCAGCCGTCGGTGTAGATCGGCGTCATGCCGAGGCGCTTCCTTTCCTCGTTGCCGCGCTCGTCCGCCTTCTTCAGCTCCGCGAGCAGCGCCTCGGCGTCGATTCTCTCGTCGTCCTTGACGTAGCCCACGGCGTCGAACGAGAACACCGCGAACCAGTCCAGGCGCGCGGGCGCGATCATGGTGTGGCCGTCGCGCGGCGGGTTGCCCATCAGCTCGAGGAAGCGCCGCGTGTTGCCCTCGTCCAGGAACGCGAAGCCCTCGGGAATCGCGATCTTCGCCTTGCCCGCGATCGCGCCCTCGCCCGGGCCGCGCTGCCAGGCGAGCTTCTGCAGCTCCTGGATGATCTGCGCCGGGTCGCGCTGCGCCTCGGCCGTGGCCGCAACGAGAAGAAAACCCAACAAGAGAACTCGAAGAAAAGCCATTGACCCCCCGCCTCAGCGCATCCCCGGCAGCATGCCCTTCATGTTGCGCATCATGCGCTGCAGGTTGCCGCCGCGCATCATCTTCATCATGTCCTGCATCTGCTCGAACTGCTTGAGCAGGCGGTTGACCTCCTGCACCGGGACGCCCGCGCCGGCGGCGATGCGGCGCTTGCGCGAGGCCTTGATGAGGTCCGGGTCGGCGCGCTCGGCGGGCGTCATGGCGTTGATGATGCCCGCGATGCGCGCGAACTGCTTCGTGTCCTGCAGCTTCGCCGGGTCGATCTGGCCTGCGAGCTGCGCGGGGAGCTTGTCCATGAGCGAGGCGATGCCGCCCATCTTCTGCATCTGCTGCAGCTGCTGCTTGAAGTCCTCCAGGTCGAAGCCCTTGCCCTTCTTCACCTTCTCGGCGAGCTTCTGCGCCTGCTCGAGGTCGACCTGCTTGTGCGCCTCCTCCACGAGCGACACGATGTCGCCCATGCCGAGGATGCGCGAGGCCATGCGCTCGGGATGGAACGGCTCCAGCCCCGAGAGCTTCTCGCCCGTGCCGGCGAACTTGATCGGCTTGCCGGTGACGTGGCGCACCGAGAGCGCCGCGCCGCCGCGCGCATCGCCGTCGAGCTTGGTGAGCACGACGCCCGTGAGCGGCAGCCGCTCGCCGAAGGCCTGCGCCACCCGCACCGCGTCCTGGCCCTGCATCGCATCCACGATGAACAAGGTCTCGGCGGGCTTGAGCGCCGCGTGCAGCGCGGCGATCTCCTGCATCATCTCCTCGTCGATCGCCAGGCGCCCGGCGCTGTCCACGATGACGACGTCGTGGTAGTGGGTTCTCGCGAATTCGATTGAATGTTTCGCGATGTCCACGGGTTGATTTGAATTGCTTGAATAAAAATCAACCCCGGCCTGGGATGCCACGGTTTTCAACTGCTCGATCGCCGCGGGCCGGTAGACGTCGCAGGAGACGACCAGCACTTTCTTCTTCTGCGCCTTGAGAAAGAGCGCGAGCTTGCCGACCGTCGTGGTCTTGCCCGAGCCCTGCAGGCCCGCGACCAGGATCACGGCGGGCGGCGCGACCGCCAGATCGAGCGCCGCGTTCGCCTCGCCCATCAGCTGCGTGAGCTCGCGGTGCACGACGCCGATCAGCGCCTGGCCCGGCGAGAGGCTGCCGACCACCTCCTGGCCGAGCGCCTTGGCGCGCACCGCCTCGATGAAGTGGCGCACCACCGGCAGCGCGACGTCGGCCTCGAGCAGCGCGACGCGCACTTCGCGCAGCGCCTCCTGCACGTTCGCCTCGGTGAGGCGCGCCTCGCCGCGGATCGTCTTCACGATCCTCGCCAGCCGCGCGGTCAGGTTGTCCAGCATGAGTGATAAACTGAATCGGTGCCCGACATTGTAATTCACGTCGTCGCGAGCGCCCTGTACGCCGCGCTCGCGTTGCACTTCTGGAACACTCGCTGGCGGCCCCGGCCCGCCGCGTCGCAGGCCCCGGGCGGCCTGCGCGCCTGGGAGCGCGCCGCGATCCTCGTGCCGCTCGCGCTGCAGGGCTGGATTCTCGCCGAGCGGCTGCTCGTCGCCGAGCCGCCGCGCTTCGGCTTCGCATTCGCGCTCTCGGCCACCGCGGGGCTCGTGGTGCTCATCTACTGGCTGGAGTGCCTGTTCCTCAGGCTCGACGGCATCCAGCCGGTGGCGCTCGGTCTCGCCGCGCTGTGCGTGCCGCTGACGGCGTGGTTCCCGGGGCGCGTGCCCACCACGACGTCGCTCGAGTTCCGCGTCCACATGGTGCTCGCGATCGCCGCCTACGGCGTGCTGACCGCGGCGGTGCTGCACGCGCTGCTCATGGCGGCGATGGACCGGCTGCTGCACGCGGCGCGCGCGCAACCGGGCGGCCCCGCGTCAGGCGGCGGCATGCTGCGCGGCCCGCTCGCCAGCCTCCCGCCGCTGCTCACGCTCGAGCAGATGCTGTTCCGCATGATCGCCGCGGCGTTCGTGCTGCTCACCGTCACGCTCGGCACCGGCATGGCGCTGTCGGATTCGCTCTTCGGCCGCTCGCTGCGCCTGACCCACGAAACGGTGTTCGCGCTGGTCGCCTGGGTGGCGTTCGCGATCCTGCTCGCGGGGCGCTACTTCTACGGCTGGCGCGGCCGCACCGCGCTGCGCTGGGCGCTCGCCGGCTTCATGTTCGTCGTCCTCGCCAACATCGGCAGCACCTTCGTCATTGAAGTGATCCTGCGCCGCGGCTGAGCCGCGACGTCGGCCGCGCAGGCGGATCAATGGAGACGTCATGGACATCCTGATTCTCGCCTTCCTCATCCTGCTGAACGGCATGTTCGCGATGTCGGAGGTCGCGCTGCTCACCTCGCGCCGCCACCGGCTCGACGCCTCCGCCAGGCACGGCGACCGGCTCGCCGCGGCGGCCCTGAGGCTGGTCGAGGAGCCGACGCGCTTCCTCTCCACCGTGCAGATCGGCATCACCTCGATCGGGCTGCTGAGCGGCATCGTCGGCGAGGCGGTGCTTGCGGCGCCGATCGCGCGCTGGCTGCAGGGCTTCGGGCTGGAGGCGAGGACGAGCGGCCTCGTCGCCACCGCCTCGGTCGTGATCGCGATCACCTACTTCACGATCGTGCTCGGCGAGCTGGTGCCCAAGCGCCTCGGCCAGCACAACGCCGAAGGGATCGCGCGGCTCGTCGCCTGGCCGATGCGGCTGCTCGCGCTCGCGTCGGCGCCGTTCGTGCATCTGCTGTCGGGCTCCACGGACGCAGTGCTCAAGCCGCTGCTCAGGCTCTTCGGCATCCACCGCGACGACGCGGGCGGCGAGCCGCTCACGGCGGAGGAGCTGCGCACCATCGTGCTCGAATCCTCCAAGGTGCTGCCGAAGAAGCACGCCTCCATCCTGCTCAACCTGTTCGACCTCGGCGAGCTGACGGTGCAGGACGTGATGGTGCCGCGCACCAGGATCGAGTCGATCACGCTCGAGGAGCCGGCCGAGGTGCTGGTGCGCCAGATCGCGACCGCGTACCACATGCGGCTGCCCGTGTACCGCGACCACGAGGGCGAGCTGATCGGGGTGCTGCACCTGCGCAAGGCGCTGGGGCTGCTCTCGGGCGGCACGCTCGACAAGCGCGCCATCGAGGAGCTGCTCACCGAACCGTACTTCGTGCCGGCCTCGACGCCGGCGCTCGCCCAGCTGCAGTACTTCCAGGAAAGGAAGGAGCACGTGGCGCTGGTGGTGGACGAGTACGGCGAGCTGATGGGGCTGGTGACCGTCGAGGACATCATCGAGGAGATCATCGGCAAGTTCACCACCTCGCTGCCCGCGGTCGGCCCGGCGCTCGCCTGGGACGAGGACGGCAGCGCGATGGCCGATGGCGCGATGCCGGTGCGCGAGGTGAACCGGGCGCTCGGGCTGGAGCTGCCCACCGACGGCCCGAAGACGCTCAACGGCCTCATCCTCGAGCACCTGCAGGAGATCCCGGAGGCCGACGTCGCGATCAAGATCGCCGGCGTGCCGATCGAGATCGTGCACACCCAGGGGCGCGCCGTGAAG
>JBFLYF010000277.1:0-4292 GCA_040756795.1 Pseudomonadota bacterium | reverse complement strand
GGGGCCGGGAGCTGAGCTCGGCTTCCTCGAGGAAGATTCTTCCGGAATCGGGCCGGTAGATCCCGGACAGGATATTCAGGAGCGTGGTTTTGCCCGCGCCGTTCGGGCCGATGATCGCGTGCACCGCGCCCGCCTCGAGCTCCAGGCACACGTCCTGCACGGCGGCGACGCCGCCGAAGAGCCTAGTCAGGTTTTCCGCGCGCAGCAGCAAAGCGCTTCTCCAGGGTGGGCACCAGTCCCTGCGGCATGAAAATCATGGTCAGCATCATCACCGCGCCGAGCAGCACCATCTCGTACTCCTTGAACACCGTGAGCAGCTGCGGCAGCGTGGTGAGCGCCGCGGCGCCGACCACCGCCCCGTACGTCGAGGCCATGCCGCCGAACACCACCATGGTGACGAGCTCGATCGAGTGCAGGAACGAGGCCTTGGCGGGCGTGATGAAGCCCGCGTAGTGCGCGGTGAGCGCGCCCGCGAGCGCGGCGAACATCGCCGAGACGACGAAGATCGCGAGCTTGTGGCGCGCCGCGTCGATGCCGAGCGCGCCCGCCGCGGTTTCCGAGCCGTGCAGCGCGCGGCCGCGCGGCGAGGCGATCAGGTTCTCGGCCGCCCAGACCGCGGCGACGAGCAGCGTGCCGACCAGCCAGTACCAGGTCTTCTCCCCGGCGATCGCGGTGCCGAAGAGCGCGAGCGGCGGCACGGGCATGCCGTCGGGACCGCCGGTGAGCCGGTCCTCGGTGGCGAGCACGATCGCCACGATGATGCCGAAGCCCAGCGTCGCCATCGCGAGGTAATGCCCGCGCAGGCGCAGGATCGGGCGGCCGATCGCCCAGGCGAGCAGCGCCACCATGGCCACGGCGGCGGCGAGGGAAAGCGGCGTAGGCCAGCCGTAGCGCGCCGCGAGGATCGCCGAGCCGTAGGCGCCCAGGCCGAAGAAGCCCGCGTGCCCGAGGCTGATCTGGCCCGCGTAGCCGATCAGCAGGTTCAGGCCCACGCAGACGACGGCGTTCAGGCCCACCAGGATCGCGACCTCGTAGGTGTAGTTGTTCGGCAGCGCGAGCGGCAGCGCCGCGATCAGCACGGCCAGCGCGGCCAGCCCCCTCCTAGACGCGCTCGGTCGCGCGCCGGCCGAAGAGGCCATTGGGGAGGAAGACGAGAACCGCGAGAATGATGAGAAACGCGAAGACATCCTTGTAGGCGGAAGAGAGGTAGCCGGCGCCGAGCGCCTCGACGAGGCCGAGCGCGAGCCCTCCGGCGATCGCGCCGGGGCCGCTGCCCAGGCCGCCGAGGATCGCGGCGGCGAAGCCCTTGAGGCCCAGCATCACGCCGGCGTCCCAGGAGGTGAAGGCGATCGGCGCGATCAGGATCCCGGCGAGCGCGCCGAGCGCGGCCGAAAGCGCGAAGGAGACGAGCAGCACGCGCCGCACGCTGATGCCCACGAGCCGCGCGGCGAGCCGGTTGTGCGACACGGCGAGCAGCGCCTTGCCGGCGAGCGTGCGGTTGAAGAACCACCACATCGCGAGCACCGCCACGGCGCTCACGCCGAGCACCCACAGCACCTGCGGCAGCAGCGTCGCGCCGGCAATCGAGATCGGCTGCTCGCCGCTGAAGGCGGGCAGGGGGTGGATCTTCTTGTCCCAGACCAGCGTGGCGAGGCCGCGCAGCAGGATCGAGGCGCCGATGGTGATGATGATGAGCGAGACCACGGAGGCGTCGCGCGCCGGCTCCACCGCGAAGCGCGCCAGCGCGAAGCCGACCAGGGTTGCCGTTGCAATGGAAAGAACGATCGCCAGAGGCAACGGCAACCCCGACTCTACGAAGACGGCGGCCGCCATGCCGCCGATCATGACGAACTCGCCCTGCGCGAAGTTGATGACCTGGCTCGCGTTGTAGATGATGGCGAAGCCGAGCGCGACCAGGGCGTAGATCGCGCCGAGCGTCAGCCCCGCGAGCAGGTATTGGGCGAGCGCCGAGCTCACGGTCCGGGCCCCGCCTCGAGGCTTACTTCACCAGCGTCCAGTCCCCCTTGCGCACCTCGAGCATGCGGAAGGCGCTCAGGTCCAGGCCCATGTGGTCCTGCGGCGACATGTTGACGATGCCGCCGGTGCCGACGAAGCCGCGGATCGACTCGAGCGCGTCGCGCACCGCCGCCTTCTGGGTCGAGTTGGCGCGCCGCATCGCCTCTGCCGCCAGCATCAGGCCGTCGTAGGCGTGCCCGCCGAAGGTCGAGACCTCCTGCTTGAAGCGGCTCTCGAACTCGCGCTTGTAGCCGGTCACGACCTTCTTCTGCGAGTCGCTGTCGGGCAGCGTGTCCGCGACCAGCAGCGCCGCGGCCGGCAGCCGCACGCCTTCGGCCGCATCGCCCGAGAGCTTGACGTACTGCTTCGAGGCGACGCCGTGCGACTGGTAGAGCGGCACCCCGATGCCGATCTGGCGGTAGTTCTTGGTGACGATCGCGGGCCCCTGGCCGAAGCCGGCGTTCAGCACCGCCTGCACCCCCGGCGTGTTCTTGATCTTGGTGAGCTGCGCCGTCATGTCGGTGTCGGCGGCGCCGTAGGACTCGTCGGCGACGATCTCGATGCCGTGCTTCGCCGCGACCTTGAGGCATTCGGCGCGCATCGAGCGGTCGAACCCTCCCGCGCCCGAGATCAGCGCGATCCTGCTCGCGCCGCGCGCCTTCATGTCGACGAACACCTTCTCGCAGGCCATGCGGTCGGTGTGCGGGGTCTTGAACACCCACTTCTTCACCGGCTCGATGATCACCACGGCGCCGGCGAGCGAGATGAACGGCATCCCGGCCTGCTCGACCAGCGGCACGACCGCCATGGTCTCGCCGGTGGTCGTGCCGCCGACGATGACGTCGACCTTGTCCTGCTCGATGAGGCGCTTGGCGAAGCCGCGCGCCTTCTCGGCGTCGCCCGCCGAGTCGTAGGACACGAGCTGCAGCTTCCTTCCGAGGATGCCGCCCGCGGCGTTGAGCTTCTCCACGTAGAGCTCGAGCGTTTTCTGCTCGGGATCGCCGAGGAAGGCGGCAGGCCCCGTGACCGCGAGGAAGGCGCCGACGCGGATCGGCTCCGCCGCCTGCGCGGCGGCGGCAAAGGCGAGGGCGAAGCCCCCGGCGGCAAACAGGTTCCGGATTTTCATGTTCCCTCCTTCAACGGGTGATCCGGGGGACGCTACACTCCGCTCCGAGGCAGCGATTTGATCCATCTCAAGAGAATCCGCGGCGCGCGCCGAGCCGACCTCGATCAGGTGGTCGCGATCGACGCCGCGATCACCCGGCTCCCCAAGCCCGCGTACTGGGCCGGGATCCTGCGCCGCTACGGCGGGCGCAAGCCGCAGCGCTTCTTCCTGGTCGCCGAGGCCGAGCGCAGGGTGCTCGGCTATATCGTCGGCGAGGTGCGCGACTGGGAGTTCGGCTCGCCGCCCTGCGGCTGGGTGTTCGGCATCGGCGTGCGGCCCGAGACGCGCCTCGCGGGCATCGGCACGCAGCTGCTGGAGGCGATCGGCGCCGCGTTCCGGCGGCGCGGCGTGCGCACGGTGAGGACGCTGCTGGCGCGCGACAACGCGCTGGTGCTCGCGTTCTTCCGCAGCCAGGGCATGACGGCGGCGCCGTTCATCCCGCTGGAGAAGGAGCTCGACTGAAGCTGCAGCAGAACACGCTGCTCGCGCTCTACAGCGCGCTCGAGTTCGCCGCCGACCCGTCGCGGCGCCTCTCGGTCGCCGAGGTCGCGGCGCGCTACCGCGCCTCGCCGCACCACCTCGCCAAGGTGCTCAGGCGCCTGAGGCGCGCGGGCCTGCTGCGCGCCGCGCGCGGCGCGGGCGGCGGCTACCGCTTCGCGGGCAACGCCAAGCGCGTCACGCTGATGGAGGTGATCGAGCTGTTCGAGCGAATCGGGGCAGCTCGGCAGAACGCCGCGGCGCGCGGCCGGGACAAGGAAAAGGCGCTCGAGGCGGTGCTCGCCGAGATCGACGAGCTTGCCAAGGCGACGTTCGGATCGATCACGCTCGAGACCATGCTCAAGCAGGTCGCGCGGCGCGCCGCGTCGCGATAGCTTGACGTGGATCAAGCAGCCGGAAGGGCGCCGCCCGCAGAGTGAGAGGTTCGTGACATGAGGAACATCCGGCTCGGGCAGCGGGAGGCGTTGCCGCTGGTGCAGGGCGGGATGGGCATCGGCGTCTCGGCGCACCGCCTCGCCGGCAGCGTCGCGCGCGAGGGCTGCGTGGGCACGATCTCGAGCGTGGACCTGCGCCGGCTGCACCCCGACCTGATGCAGGCCACGGGGCGCTCGCG
>JBFLYF010000276.1:3448-4305 GCA_040756795.1 Pseudomonadota bacterium | reverse complement strand
CACGCAGAACACGGGCTCGCGAGCCGCGAGCGCGACCAGTCCCTCCTCGTAGTCCACCGCTGCGCGCGCGGCGAGCAGCGCGCGCGCGCACGCCTGCAGCGCCGGCAGGGACGCCGCGCGCAGCACGGAGATGCCCGTCAACTCCCCGAGCACGCCGCGCCCGAGACGGCGCCGATCCTTCGCCATCGCGAGCAGACGGAGGTCCGCGGCAGCCTCCACCCAGACCTCGTCGCCGGCGCGCGTTTCGCCCGAAACCAGAATCAGGTTGCCGGAACCGCGTGCGCGGCCCAGATCGAGCGCGCGCTGCTCGTAGACCAGGTCCGACTCGAGCAGGAAGAAATCGCCGTCCGCATGCGCCGCGGCGCGAAGCAGGGTGGCGAGGCTGCCGCCGGCTCGATAGCCCTCGTGATGCAGCAGCCGCACCAGGGCAGGGTAGCGCTGCTCGAGATAGGCGAGCTGCCCGGCCAGATGCCCCGTCACCACCAGCACCCGCCGCACGCCGGCGTGCCGCAGCCGCAGGATCGATTCCTCGATGATCGGCATCCTGCCGAGCCGGATCAGTCCCTTGGGAATCCGCGTGCCCAGTTCGCCGAGCCGGATGCCTTCTCCGGCCGCGAGGATCACCGCGAGTTCGATTCCGGTTGAGGACATTGCGGTACCTTTCGGCATTCGCCACTATATAAGAGCCGTCCGCCGATCTTGGATCCAGCCCGCTACTCCGGCGCGCGCCGCGCCTTCGAGGCCTATCGCTCGAAGCTCGCCGAAGAGCTGCGGGGCGAGTGGGCCGCCGTGCTGCTGTATCGCCCCGTGTCGCTGCTGCTTGCCCCGGTGCTGGTCGCGCTCGGCGTCGCGCCGCT
>JBFLYF010000276.1:0-3438 GCA_040756795.1 Pseudomonadota bacterium | reverse complement strand
CTCGCGATCACGCTCGCCGGTCTGGGGGTCGCGCTCGGCCTGCCGTGGCTGGCGCTGCTCGCCGAGCCGCCCGCGCACCTGTGGGTCGGCGGCGCGGCGATCGCGTTCTGCATCCTGGATTGCCTCGACGGCGACGTCGCGAGGACCGGCGGGCGCGTCACGGAGCTCGGCGCGTATGCCGATTTCCTCGTCGACCTCGTGTATCGCGTCGCGTTCTATGCGGCCATCGGCATGCTCTACGACCGGCAGGGTGATCCGGGCCCGGGGGCGCTCAGCGGCGCTGCGATCGGCATCGGCGCTGCTGCGCTCGCCCTGATCGCGCGCGCCTGCCGCCTGTACGCCGCGCGCGGCGCGCGCGGCCGGGGGGCCTCGCAGAACGCCGCTGGCGCGGCGCTCTACGCGTTCTTGAGCGGCCTCGATCACCTGCTGCCGGTTCTGCTGATCGCCGCAGGCGCGGCGGGGCGCCTCGACTGGCTGCTCGCCTGGATCGCGGCCTATTCGGCTGGCGACCTTGTCGTGACGCAGCTGTCGATCCTTCGCCGGCTGCGGTGAGAATCCTCCAGGTCTGCCCGTACGACCTCGATCGTCCCGGCGGGGTCCAGCGCCACATCGTCGACCTTTGCGCCGCGCTCGAGCGCGCGGGGCATGTGGCGGCGATCCTCGCGCCCGGGCCGGCGCCGCAACCGGCGCCCGCCGCCTCCCGCATCTACCTCGGCGCGCGGCGCCGGCTGCGGATGTTCGGAACCGCTTTCGAGATCGCGTGGGTCGACGCACGGCAGACGCAGGCGCTGGAGCGCCTGCTGCGGGAGGACGCATTCGATGTCCTGCACCTGCATACGCCCTGGGTCCCGTTCCTGCAATGGCAGGTGCTGCGCCGGGCCACAGCGCCGCGCGTGGTCGCGACATTCCACGAAACGCTCGCGCCGACGGGAGCGGGACATGCGCGAGGCGCCCTCTACCGCGTTCTCAGCCGCGCGCTGTCGCGCCGGCTCGACGTCGCGATCGCCGTATCGGAAGCGCCCGCCGAGTATCTGCGGCTCGAACCGCGCTGCGCGCTCCGCATTCTGCCCCCCTGCATCGATCTTGCCGCCGAACGGGCGATCGAGGCGCCGCGCCCCGGCGCGGCTCGCGCCTCGCGGGTGCTCTTCGTCGGCAGGCTCGAGCCGCGCAAGGGCGTCGCGGTCCTGATCCGGGCGTTCAGCCGCCTCGCGGCGTCGCGGCCCGACGCGAGCTTGACCGTCTGCGGCGACGGGGCGCAGCGGCCTGCCCTGCAGGCGCTCGCCCGCGACCTCGGCGTCGCGGACCGGATCGAGTTCAGCGGGGCGCTCGGCGATGAGGCGAAGCGCGCGCTGTACGCGCGGCATGACCTGTTGTGCGCACCCTCTCCCTACGGCGAGAGCTTCGGGCTGGTGATCGCGGAGGCGATGGCGGCCGGATTGCCGGTGGTGGCGGCGGCGAACCCGGGCTATCGCACGCTGCTGACGGGTCCCGGCGCGCAGGGGCTGGTGGCGCCCTGGGACGCGGGCGCGCTCGCCGCGCGGATGGAGCAGGTGCTCGGCGATGCCGAAATGCGGGGAAGCCTCGCCGCCTGGGGGCGGCGCGCCGCGCTGCGCGCCGACGTGCACCAGCGGCTTGCCGATTTCCTGGAGGTCTACGGCGCGCGCTCGAACGGGGACGGTTCGGGGTAGCAATCCTCCAGGAAACGCGCGACCAGGCGCACGGCTTCGGGGTCCGGCCGATCGCCGAAATTGTCGTTCAGCGCCAGGAACTTGGGACGCAGCGCGCGCACCGCCGCGATGAGAAGACGCGTCAGAAGCGCGCTGTTCTCCAGCGGGAAATAGAAGCTGTCGCGATAGGTGCGCAGCGCTCCCCCTTCGCCGCCGCGCTCGGTGGCGAGCAGGTAATGCGGATAGAGGAACTCCGGCGCGATGTTGCCGGCGGCGCGGAAGCGGCTCGCGCGCGTGCATCGGGTCGCCTCGGCCCATGCAGCGAGCATTTCCCCCCAGATTTCCCTGTCGATGAGCAGCGGCACGTGATTGACGACGCGGCGCCGCCTGCGCCCGAAGCGCCGGTCGAGCAGGTCGTTCGCCTGCGCGATCGAGGCGTTCCACGGCGAGCCTTCGCGGTCGTGCCGGCGCTCGGGCGCAACCGAGTACGCGAGGCGGGCGAAAACGCGGATCCGGCCCGCGGCGTCGAGGAAATCCTCCGGGCGCACCGGTGCGCCGAACAGCATGTCGTCCTCCATGTAGAGGAAGCGCCTGCCGAGCCCGGGAAGACGATGCAGGTGCGAGACGATGGCGAACGAGTTGAAGGTGGGAAGCTCCTCGGGCGGGATCACCGCGTCGTGATGCAGTACCTCTACGCGCCCCGAGCGGAGGTCGAGCCACGCGGGCACCTGCGGGCGGGCGCTGAAGATCAGGATACGACCCACCCACGGCGCGAACCTCGCCAGCGAGCGCAGGCTGTAGCGCAGCAGCTGCAGGTTGTCGCGCGTGCGGTTCGGGTTGAGGTCGTTCGCGCTGCGCGCGTGGCGGCGCAGCTCGTCCAGATATCCCGGCTGCGCGTCGTCCACCCAGGTGTAGACGACGTCCAGCCCGCCCTCGGGCATCCTCAGCCTTCCCGGTCGGCGCGCAGCAGGCGGCCTCGCGCGCGGAAGAATCTCTGCACCGCCGTCGCGTGCGACAGCACGCCCAGGACGATCAGGCCGGGAGCGAGAATCCCGCCGCTCCCGGACCAGGCGCCTTCGGCGAGCAGCAGCGCGACCAGGATCACGATGCGCTCGAGGCGCTCGATCAGGTCGGGCCAGGCGGTGTTGACCACTGGAATCTCGAGGGCGACCCGGGCCTTGTTGTAGCTCGTGAGCAGGGTGCCGCTCATCGCGAGGAACGCGGCCGGCCAGAGGTCGTGCACATGGGCGATCGCGGCAAACGCGACGATCTCCTGGTAGCGATCGACGACCGCGTCCAGGTAGCCGCCGAAGCGCGTGGCGCGCCCGCTGGCGCGCGCGACCGCCCCGTCCAGGCCGTCGAACGCGAACGCGAGCGCGAGGCACACGCCGAACACGAGGTCGCTGCGGTGGAGCAGGTAGGCGGCCGCGGCGGCGGCGACCAGCGCCAGCCCGGCGAGGGTCACCGCGTTCGGCGAAAAGCCCGCACGCGCGAGCTTGTCCCCCAGGACGTTCCAGTGCTTCTCCAGCTTCGGGCCGTATCGCCCGTCCAGCATGCGATCACTCCTCAGGGACGCGGCCGGCGGACGCCGAGCGGTGCCACGCGCGGGTCGCCCGATGGTACCCGAGAAGCCGTTCGTAGCGCTCGTCCGCCCAGGCGCGCATTGCGGCAGCGGGCTCATGCACGCGTTCGGCGGCCGGTTGCGCGCCGGCGCCCGCCAGGTCCGGGCGCAGGCCGGCCGCAACCGCCGCCGTCATCGCCGCGCCCCGCG
>JBFLYF010000275.1:0-4308 GCA_040756795.1 Pseudomonadota bacterium | reverse complement strand
TGCCCGCCCCACTCGGCGAGCGCCACGGTCTGCGAGCCGCGCTCGAGCCTCAAGTTCGGCTCGCGCCCGCGCGAGGCGACCTTCTCCTGGTTGCGCGCGATGGCGCCGAGCTCGCCCGGGGTGTCGGCGGGCGAGTCGGTGGCGAGGCAATGCAGCAGGAAGACGTCGAGGAAGTGCATGGTGCGCGCATGGATGCCGACCGGCTCGAAGGGGTCGAGGTCCATGAGGCGCACTTCCACGTACTCCACGCCGCGCTCGCGCAGCGCGTGCAGCGGGCGCTCGCCCGGGTGGATGATGCGCTTGGGGCGGATCTTGCCGTAGAACTCGTTCTCGATCTGGATGAGGCTGGTGGCGAGCTGGCGATATTCGCCGTCCGGCCCCCGGACGCCGATTTTCTCGTAGGGCGGGTAGGGGTGCGTGAGCGCCTCCTCGAGGGATGCGCCGTAGGCCTCCAGGCTGTTGCAGCTCGCATGGATCGAGGCCTGCGCGTCGCTCTGGTAGCCCAGGCGCCCCATGCGCAGCGTCGTGGCGTGGGGCAGGTAGAGCGTGTGCTCGGAGAGGCGCTCGAGGCGATGCTCGCGCCCCTCCACGAAGCTGGTGCACACCGCGGGCGAGGCCCCGAACAGGTAGAACAGCAGCCAGCCGTGGCGCCGGAAGTTGCGCATCAGCGCGAAGTACTCGTCGTCGGAGAGCCCGGGCAGCGAGAAGTTGTAGTGGATGCCCGAGATCGTCTGCATGCGCCGGCCGTAGCGCCAGGCAAGCCCCATGCGGTAGACGCTCTTCGCGGTGCCGATGTTGGAGCGCCCGTAGCGGCCGATCGGGATCGCGTCGTCGGCGGGCAGGCCGCAGGGCATGCTCGCGCACCAGAGCATCTCCTCGCCGATGTTGCGCACCACGAACTGGTGGATGCGCGTCGCGTCGGCCACGCACTCCCCGGCGCTCGCGCACACCCGGGTGATGAGCTCGAGCTGCGCCTCGCAGAAGTCGGTGGTGATGTGCGGATGAGTGAGCGCCGCGCCGAGCGCCCCCGGGTGGGGCGTGGCGGCGAGCCGGCCGCGCTCGTCCACGCGCAGCGACTCCTTCTCGATGCCGCGGCGAATCCCCTGCAGCGCCGCCGGGCCAAGGGCCCGCAGCCGCTCCTCCAGCCGGCTCATCTCGTGGTGTTCTCCGGAAAAACCCTTTGATTCTAGGCGATTGGCGCGCTTGAATCGCGGCGTTTCGCCCGCACTTAACCCTGCAAACCCGGTCCAAGCGGGAAAATACGGGAGACCCAAGTGGAGTTCTGGCGCAGGAAGAAGGAGCAGGCCCTGGAATCCGACGCAAGCGCCGCCGGCCGCAAGCCGCGCGCGGGCTCCACCGCGCTCACGGTGCGGCCCATTCCCGAGGACGCGCTGGTGATCGTGCCGCTCAGGAACGCGGTGCTCTTCCCGGGCGTCATCTCGCCGATCACGATCGGGCGCTCGGGCTCGGTAGGCGCGGTGACGCACGCGGTGCGCGAGGAGCTGAAGGTCGGTTTCGTCCTGCAGCGCGACCCGCAGCAGAACGCGGTGGGCGCGGGCGACCTGCACCGCATCGGCACCGCGGGGCAGCTGGTGCGCGTGGCGGGCGCGGTGGAAGGCGTGCAGCACCTGATGGTGCAGGGCGAGCGGCGCTTCCGCATCGTCGAGTTCCTCGAGGGCTGGCCGTTCCTGGTGGCGGCGGTGGCCTGGGTGCACGAGCCCGCCGAGTCGAGCCCCGAGATCGAGGCGCGCTTCCTGCAGCTGAAAGAGCAGGCCGCCGAGGCGATCCGCCTGCTGCCCAACCTGCCCGAGGAGCTCGCGGGCCTGGTGCGGCAGATCGAGTCGCCGGGGCAGCTCGCCGACATGGTCGCCAACCTGCTCGACATCAAGAACGAGGAGAAGCAGGACATCCTCGAGACCTTCCCGCTCGAGCAGCGCCTGGACAAGGTGCTCGAGCACCTCGCGCAGCGCGTCGAGGTGCTGCGCCTTTCCAAGGAGATCGGCGACAAGACCAGGAAGGAGTTCGACGAGCGCCAGCGCGAGCACGTGCTGCGCGAGCAGATGCGCCAGATCCAGAAGGAGCTGGGCGAGACCGAGGACAGCGCGGCCGAGATCGAGGAGCTGAAAGCGGCGATCGAGCGGGCCGGGTTCCCCGAGGAGACGCTCAAGCACGTCCGGAAGGAGTTCAAGCGTCTCGCGCGCATGGGCGAGCAGTCGGGCGAGTCCTCGATGCTGAGGACGTGGCTCGAGTGGATGACCGAGCTTCCCTGGAAAGCGGCTCCCCAAAAAGAAATAAACATTGAAGAAGCCCGGGCCGTCCTGGACGAGGACCATTTCGGCCTGGAGAAGGTGAAGCGCCGCATCCTCGAGTACCTCGCGGTGAGAAAGCTCAAGCCCGAGGGCAAGAGCCCGATCCTGTGCTTCGTGGGGCCGCCGGGCGTGGGCAAGACCTCGCTCGGGCAGTCGATCGCGCGCGCCACCGGCCGCAAGTTCCAGAGGATCGCGCTCGGCGGCACGCACGACGAGGCCGAAATCAGAGGCCACCGGCGGACCTACATCGGCGCGCTGCCCGGCAACATCATCCAGGCGGTGAAGCGCGCGGGCAGCCGCGCGGGCGTGATCATGCTGGACGAGGTGGACAAGCTCGGCATGGGCGGCTTTCACGGAGACCCCTCGAGCGCGCTGCTGGAAGTGCTCGACCCCGAGCAGAACTCGAAATTCCGCGACAACTACCTCGGCGTCGACTTCGACCTCTCGCGCATCATGTTCATCGCCACCGCGAACGTGCTCGACACGATCCCGGGGCCGCTGCGCGACCGCATGGAAGTGATCCAGCTCCCCGGCTACACCGAGGAGGAGAAGCTCGAGATCGCGAAGCGCTACCTCGTCAGGCGCCAGCTCGAGGCCAATGGGCTGCGCGCCGAACAGGCCGCGCTGTCGGATGCCGCGATTTCCGCCTTGATCGGGGATTACACCCGGGAAGCCGGTGTCAGGAACCTGGAGCGCGAGATCGGCTCCGTCTTCAGGAACGTCGCCATGCAGATCGCCGAAGGCAAGGCCGCATCGGTGGTCGTCGACGAAAAGGACCTGCATGCAATCCTCGGGGCGAGGCGCTTCGAGAACGAGGTCGCCCTGAGAACCGCCACGCCCGGCGTCGCGACCGGCCTCGCCTGGACGCCGGTGGGCGGCGACATCCTCTTCATCGAGGCCTCCAGGATCCCCGGCACGGGCAAGCTCATCCTCACCGGGCAGCTCGGCGACGTGATGAAGGAATCGGCGCAGGCCGCGCTCACGCTCGCCAAGACCTACCTTTCGGAGACGCTCGACAAGGACGACATCCACATCCACGTCCCGGCGGGCGCGACGCCCAAGGACGGCCCGAGCGCCGGCGTGGCGATGTTCCTGAGCCTGGTCTCCCTGCTCTCGGGAAAGCCCGTCAGGGCGGACATCGCGATGACCGGCGAGATCTCGCTCCGCGGCCTCGTCCTGCCGATCGGCGGCGTGAAGGAGAAGACGCTCGCCGCGCTCCGCGCCGGCATCAGGACCGTGATGCTGCCGAAAAGGAACGAGAAAGACCTCGAGGACGTGCCGGCGGATGCCAAGGCGAGGCTCGAATTCGTCTTCCTGGAGAAAGTCGAAGACGCGGTGAAGACCGCGATCGGGTGAGCGAAGATCGGGGACGGAGCCCGATCTTCAGGCCCAGTCGATCAGCTCGAAGCGCTTGCCGCTGCCGCAACCCTCAAGCTCCTGCCAAGCACGAGGTATTGCGCGCGCTTCTGCTCTGCGCGCTGCGGAGGCCGTATAGAGCCCGCGCTCAGAACCTCCCGGATCACACCGATGCAGTCGTCGAACGCAGGCCGATCGTCGAGCACGTCCAGCGCCAGGAAGTCCTCGCGCAGAGCTTCGCTCCAGTCCTCGATGCGCTCGAGAATGGTCTCGGCGCGGTCGGCGAGGATTGGCTGTATTTGCCTCAAGGCGGCCGGCTCGCGCTGCGCGACCAGGGCGAAGTCGAAGATGTCGCGCGCAGTCAGGTCCGAGCTGCGATACCAGAGCTTCTTGGCGATGATCTCGGCCGACGTTTCGACCCGGATGTCGCGGCCCAGGACGCGCTCCATGATTACGGGGTCGTCCGTCAAGGGGCGGGAAACGACGAAGTCGATCTCGCCCTCCGGAAAGTACAGCTTGAGGAAGTTCGCCTGCTCCACGTAGTCCGGAGCGATCGCTTCGGCGATCGGATTCAGCCGCGGCGAGAGGTGGCCGAGGAGCTGCGGGTCGGCGATGAAAATGTCGATGTCCTTGCTCACCCGGT
>JBFLYF010000274.1:0-4316 GCA_040756795.1 Pseudomonadota bacterium | reverse complement strand
CGCAGGCGGATCTCGCGCGCGTCGATCCTGCAGAAGGCGACCACCGGCGCGCCGGTGCGCTCCGAGCCGAAGCTCGGGAACGCCTGCGCGTGGTGCCCCTCGCGGAACGCCGCGATCGAGAGCATCTCGGCGGCGGTGACCACGCCCTGGCCGCCGCGCCCGTGGATCCGTACCTGGAACAAGCCTCGCTCCTTGGATTAGCGGCTTCGATCCTAGGGCACGGCCGGGGCCGATATTTGCGCTAGATTAAAAAAATGCGATTTTCCGGCGTTCGTCGTGGCGCGCTGCTGGCCGCGCTGCTTGCGCTGCCCGCGCTCGGTGCGCTTCCGGCGCGCGCGCAGCTCGCGCAGCCCGAGCCGGACACCGGCCGGGAAGAAAAGGCCGCGGTTGCCGCGCGGCGCCACCTCGTGGTGGCGGCGAATCCGCTGGCGGCGGAGGCGGGCCTGGCGATGCTGCGCGCCGGGGGCGGCGCGGTGGATGCGGCGATCGCGGTGCAGCTGGTGCTGGGGCTGGTGGAGCCGCAATCTTCCGGAATCGGCGGCGGCGCGTTCCTGCTCCACTGGTCGAGCGCCGAGCGGCGAGCCCGCAGCTACGACGGGCGCGAGGCCGCGCCCGCCGCCGCGCGCCCGGACCGGTTTCTCGACGCCAGCGGGCAGCCGCTTGCCTTCCTCGACGCGGTCGCAAGCGGCCGCTCCGTGGGCGTGCCGGGCGTGCTGCGCATGCTGCAGATGGCGCACCGGCGCCACGGGCGGCTCGCCTGGGCGAAGCTCTTCGAGCCCGCGATCGCGCTCGCCGAGCGCGGTTTTCCGCTGCAGCGGCGCCTGCAGGCGCTCGCGCAAGGCGATCCGTTGCTCAGGCGCGACGCAGCCGCGCGGCGGCTCTACTACGACGCCGAGGGGCGGGCGAAGCCCCCCGGGACGAAGATCGTCAACGCGCAATACGCACGCACGCTGCGCCGGATCGCACGGCACGGGGCCGACGCGTTCTACCGCGGCGAGACCGCGACAGCCATCGTTCGCGCGCTCGCCGCGCAGCGCGTGCCGGGCGACATGACCATCGAGGATCTCGCGCGCTATGCCGCGTTCGAGCGCGACCCGGTCTGCGGTCCCTATCGCGGCTGGCGCGTCTGCGGCGTGGGCCCGCCGAGCTCCGGCGGCGTCGCGCTCCTGCAGATGCTCGGGATCCTGGAGCGCGCGGGCTTTCACCGCGCGGGACCCCACTCGGAGGAGGCGGTGCACCTGTTTTCCGAGGCCGCACGGCTCGCCTACGCCGATCGCGCGCGCTACATCGCCGATCCGGCGTTCGCGCCGCAGCCGGTGAAGGGGCTGCTCGATCCGGAGTACCTGGACCGCCGCGCGCGGCTCCTCGGCCGGCGCGCCCCGGGGCCCGTCGCGCCGGGCGAGCCGGGCGGCGGGACCACGCACCTCTCCGTGGTCGACGAGCGCGGCGACGCCGTGGCGCTCAGCTCCTCGATCGAGCACGCGTTCGGCAGCCGGATCATGGTCGCCGGGTTCCTGCTCAACAACCAGCTCACCGACTTCGCCTTCGACCCGCGCGCCGCCGGCGTCCCGGTCGCCAATCGCGTCGAGCCCGGCAAGCGCCCCCGCAGCACGATGTCGCCCATGCTCGCCTTCGATGCCGACGGCGCGCTGCGCCTGGTCGCGGGCTCGGCGGGCGGCGCGGCGATCGTCAATCACGTCGCGAAGCTGGTCGTCGCGGTGCGCGACTGGGGACTGGACGTGCAGGAGGCGATCGCCTTGCCCAACTTCGGCAGCACGGGCGGCCCGACCCTGCTCGAGCGGGGAACCCGCTACCAGGAGCTCGGCGAGGCCCTCGCCGCGCGCGGCCACGTGCTCGATTTCGCGCGCATGACGAGCGGCCTGCACGCGATCGAGCGCCACGCCGGCGGCTGGCGCGGCGGCGCCGATCCGCGGCGCGAAGGCGCGGCGCGCGGCGACTGACGGGACTAGAATGCGCCAGCCATGACGCCGCGGCGCGCCTCGCTCGGCAAGACCACGCGCCCGAGCCTGCCCGGAATCCTGCCGCGCGGGCGCCTGTTCGCGATCTTCGACCAGGCGCGCGAGCGCCCGGTGGTGTGGGTCGCGGGGCCGCCCGGCTGCGGCAAGACCACGGCGGTGGCGAGCTACCTCGACCACGCCGGCATCGATTGCCTCTGGTACCAGCTCGACGAGGGCGACGCCGACGTCGCCACCTTCTTCTACTACCTGGGCCTCGCGGCGGCGGAGCACGGCGGCGCCGGCGCGCGGCTGCCGCTGCTCATGCCCGAGTACCACGCGGGGCTCGCGGTGTTCACGCGGCGCTACTTCCAGGCGCTGTACGCGCAGATGAAGCCGCCCTTCGCCATCGTGTTCGACGGCTACCACGAGGTGCCGGCGTTCTCGCAGTTCCACGCGGTGATGCGCGATGCGCTCGCCGAGCTGCCGCGCGGCGGCTGCGCGTTCGTCGCGAGCCGCGGCGACCCGCCGGCGGAGATGGCGCGCCTGCGCGCGAGCCGCGCGCTCGCGCTGCTCGGCTGGGAGGAGCTGCGCCTGCAGCGCGAGGAAACCGATTCGATCGCGCGGCAGCGCCGGCCGGACCTGGGCGAGGAGGCGCTCGAGCAGCTCTACGCCCGCACCCAGGGCTGGGCGGCGGGGCTGGTGCTGATGCTCGAGCAGGCCAAGGTCTCGGGCGCGATCGCCGAGCCCCCCGAGCTGAATAGCTCCCAGCTGGTGTTCGACTACCTTGCCGGCGAGATCTTCCAGAAGACCGACGCCGGCACGCAGGAGCTGCTGCTGCGCACCGCGCACCTCGGGCACATGACCGCGGCGATGGCCGAGGCGCTGACCGGCGATGCGCGCGCCGGCCGCATCCTCGCCGGGCTGCATCGCAGCAACTACTTCGTCGCGCTGCGCCAGGCGCGCCCCGAGCCCGTCTACCAGTACCACCCGATGTTCCGCGAGTTCCTGCTGGCGCGCATCGAGGAGTCGCTGCCCAAGGACCGGCGCCGCGAGCTGCAGAGGGCGGCGGCCGCGGCGATGGAGGCCGCGGGCCGCGCCGAGGAAGCGGTGGCGCTGTACCGCGAGAGCCACGACTGGAGCGAGATGGCGCGCGTCATCGTCGCGCAGGCCGAGACGATGCTCGCGCAGGGGCGCGGGGAGACGCTGTCGCACTGGGCCGAGGACCTGCCGCCGGAAGTGCGCGACCAGCATCCCTGGATCGCGTACTGGGCGGCGGCGAGCCAGGCTCAGCTCGCGCCGCGCGAGGGGCGCGTGCTCTACGAGAAGGCGTTCGAGCTGTTCCGCGCGCGCAGCCCCGCGGACCTCACCGGCGCGGCGCTCGCCGCCTCCGGCGCGATGGACGCGATCCTCTACGAGCTGGACGATTTTTCCCTGCTCGATCGCTGGATCGCGGAGATCGACGCCGCGGAAAAGGACGGCGTCAAATACCCCTCGGCCGCGGTCGAGGCGCGCGTCGCCTGCAGCATGGTGTTCTCGCTCACGCTGCGCCAGCCGCACCGGCGCGACCTCGAGCAGTGGGTCGAGCGCGCGCTCGCGCGCTCGCGCGATCTCGCCGACCCGAACCTGAGGATGTTCGTAGGGCTGCTTTGCTCTCTCACGCTCATGTGGACCGGGGTCTACGCCAAAGCGCTCGCGCTGATCGAGGCGATGCGCGGCATCTCGGGCCTGACCGGCGTGACGCCGTTCTCGCTCATCACGCTGAAGAACGTGGAGGCGATGTACGGCATGCTCACCGCGGACCGGGAGGGATGCCTCAAGGCCGCGGAGGAGGGACTCGAGATCGCGCGCACCGCGGGCGTGCATACCTGGACGTTCCAGCTGCTCATCTACGCCTACGGCGGCGCGCTCGGGGCGCAGAACCTGGAGGCCGCGGCGGGCTACGCGCGGCAGCTCGAAGCGCTGGTGGGCAGGGCCGGGCGGCTCGACCAGTGCCTGTACCGCCACTTCCAGGCCTGGGAAGCGATGTTGAAGAAGGACCTGATGCGCGCGCTGCAGCAGGAACGCGCCGCGTTGCGGCTCGCGGTCGAGGTGGGCTGCCCCTATTTCGAGGTGCTTTGCCGCATGGCGCTCGCCGAGGCGCTCGCCGAGTGCGGCGACGAGCGCAAGTGCATCGCGCACCTGCAGCAGTTGCGCCGCATCGTGGAGAGCATCCCCAACCACCATCTCGAATTCACCTGCCTGGTGGGGTTCGGGCGGCTCGCGCTCGAGCACGGGCGTCAGCGCCCGGGGCTGAACGCGCTGCGCCGCGGGGGGGGGGGGGGGGGGGGGGGGGGGGGGGGGCGGGGGGGGGGGGGGGGG
>JBFLYF010000273.1:0-4328 GCA_040756795.1 Pseudomonadota bacterium | reverse complement strand
ATCAATTTATTCGGTTTTTTGATGTGGGGTAGGGTGCCCGATGTCGGCGTGATCGGGCTCCGTCCCCGAATTCGCATCAGATCGCTCGGCGGCGCTTCTGCTCGAGCAGACGCTCGGTTTCCTTGATGTTGACCTCCACCCCCAGCATGTTGGGGTTGACCTGCAGTGCGCGGCGCCACCATTCGAGCGCCTTCTCGTACTCACCGAGCCTGAAGTAGATCTGGCCGTAGCCGGAGAGGGCGCCGAAGTGCCTGGGGTTGCGCTTCAGCACCTCGTCGCAGTCGGCGAGCGAGCGCTGGTAGTCGCCGGCGAGGAAGTGGACGGTTGCGCGCCGGTTCCAGCCTTCCGCAAATTCGGGCTTGGCCTTGATAATCCGCGTAAAAACCGAAACGGCTTCGGCATATCGCCCCGCATGCATCTCGTCGGTGCCGCGCGCCATCAGCCGGTCTATCCCGGCATCGCCCGAGCGGCTCCAGAGCAGCCACAGCCCCTGCTCGGCGAAGCCGCGCACGAACGGGCTCTCGTCGCGCAGGCGCTTGAGCAGCAGCGCCTGGTCCCCGGCCGCCCCGTGGTTCGCGATCCAGACCACCGCCTCGGCGCGCCGCTCGGTGGCGGCGTGCTCCAGGTCGGCGAGCGCTTCCTCGCGCCCGGCGGGGGCGGGGAATGAATCGAGCGGCGCCCCTGTTAGCGCTAGAATGAGCGGCGTGAGGAGAGCGGCATGAAACAGTTTCGTCACGCGATTATCTTAACCATTCTCGCCGGCTGCGGCACGGCGCTCGCCGCCGGCGGCGACCCGGGCACGCCGATCCGCGACACGGAGCCGAAGGACCAGACCGTCGAGGCGGCGCAGGCGAAGATCGCGGCGCGGGACTGGGCGGGGGCGGGCGAGCTGCTCGCCAAGGCGATCGCGCGCAGCCCGCAGAACGCCGACTACCACAACCTCTACGCCTACGCGCTGCGCAAGGGGCCGAACCCCAACCTGGAGCTCGTCTTCCGGCACTACAACGAGGCGCTGCGCATCGATCCCAAGCACCGCGGCGCGCACGAGTACCTCGGCGAGGCCTACCTGATGCAGGGCAATCTCGCCAAGGCGAGGGAGCACCTCGCGCAGCTCGATCGCCTGTGCACCTTCGGCTGCGAGGAGTACAGCATGCTGAAGAAGGCGGTCGCCGAGTTCGAGCAACGCCAGGCGAAGAAGTAGAACCTCCGCTATCCTGCGGGGCGATGAAGCTCGCGAGCTTCGACGCCCTGGTGTCCGAGCTGCAGAAGTTCGGGGTGCGCTACCTGATCGCCGGGGGGCTGGCGGTCAACGCCCACGGCTACCTCCGCTTCACGAAGGACGTCGGCCTCGTGTTGCAGCTCGTGCCGGACAACATCGAACGCGCCTTCTCCGCCTTCGCCGTGCTCGGCTATCGCCCCCTGGTGCCGGTTTCCGCCGCCCAGTTCGCGGACGCGCACACCCGCCAGGGCTGGATCAAGGACAAGGGCATGCAGGTGCTGCAGTTCTGGTCCGACGCGCATCGCGAGACGCCGGTCGACATGTTCGTGCGCGAGCCGTTCGACTTCGAGGAGGAATACCGGCGCGCGCTGCTGAAGCCGCTCGGCGGGATCGACGTGAGATTCGTGACCATCGCCACGCTGATCCGGATGAAGCAGGAGGCCAACCGGCCGCAGGATAGAATTGACATCGAGTACTTGCGCAAGAGGCTCGAGGACGGTGGCGGGAGCTGACGAGCGGGACGTGGTGATCGACTGGCGCCTGACGACGTGGGACGGCGCGCGGCGCGAGCAGCTGCGCCGCTGGGCGGAGCTGCCGCTGGAGCGTATGATCCTGGCGCTGGAGGAGATGGAGGAGCTCTCGCGGCGCTTGTCTTCTCCGGCCGATGCGTCCGAACCTCGTATTCATCCTCGCTGACGACCTCGGCTTCGCCGACCTGGGCTGCTACGGCGGCAGGGCGAAATGTTCTCCGGTGCTCGACCGCATGGCGCGCGAAGGGCTGCGCTTCACGCAGGGCTACGCCAACTCCTCGGTGTGCTCGCCCACGCGCTTCGCGCTGATGACCGGGCGCTGGCAGCACCGGCTGCGCGGCGGCGCGGACGAGCCAATCCGCTCTAGCACGCGCGGCAACCCGGTGCTGGGGCTCCCGCCCGCGCATCCCACGCTGCCGTCGCTCCTGCGCGATGCCGGCTACGCGACGGCGCTCGTCGGCAAGTGGCACCTCGGCTTCCCGCCGCATTTCGGGCCGCTGCAGAGCGGCTACCAGGAATTCTTCGGCATGCTCTCCGGCGCCACCGATTACTTCACGCACCGGGATCCTGCTGGAGTTCACGACTTGTTTTTCAATGAGGATGAAGTCCACAGCAAGGGCTACCTGACCGACCTGATCTCCGGCCGTGCCGTTGAATTCATAAGAAAGAAGAAGAATGAGCCCTTCCTCCTGTCGGTGCACTACAACGCGCCGCACTGGCCGTGGGAGGCGCGCGGCGACGCGGCCGAGGCGAAGCGCATCGAGAAGCTCTACCACTTCGACGGCGGCTCGCTCGCGACCTACCTGAAGATGATCCATCACATGGATGAAGGAATCGGTCGAATTCTTGAAGAATTGAGAAAAAGCAAACTGGAACAAGACACTCTGGTCGTCTTCACGAGCGACAACGGCGGCGAGCGCTTCTCCGATACCTGGCCGCTGGTCGGGAAGAAAATGGACCTGCTCGAAGGCGGCATCCGCGTGCCCTACCTCGTGCGCTGGCCGGCCAAGGTGAAGCCGGGCGGCGTGACGGCGCAGCTCGCGATCACGATGGACTGGGTCGCCACATTCCTGGAGATTGCCGGGGTTGCTCCAGATGAGAATTACCCCCTGGACGGGGTGAGCCTGCTTGCCGTCCTCAAATCTCCATCCAAGGTCTTAAAGCGCGATCTCTTCTGGAAAATGCTTTACCGGAACCAGAAGGCGATGCGCTCGGGCGACTGGAAGTACCTCTCGGTCGAAGGCGACGAGTTCCTCTTCAACCTCGCCGAGGACGAACGCGAGCGGGCGAACTTCGCGCGCCGCGAGCCGAAAATCTTCGCGGACCTGAAAAGCCGCTTCCAGGCGTGGGAGGCTGGCCTGCCGACCTACCCGGACGCGAGCTACTCGGTGCCCGCCACCCGGGCGGACCTCGTCACGCCCTCGAGCTAGACGAGCGTCAGCCCCTGCGCCGAGAGCGGCAGCGCGCGCACCGGCTTGCCGGTGAGCGCGTAAAGCGCGTTCGCGAGCGCGGGCGCGATCACGGGCGTCGCGGGCTCGCCGACACCGGTCGGCTTCTCCGTCGAGCGCACGATGTGCACCTCGATCCTCGGCATCTCGTTGATGCGCAGCACCGGGTAGTCGTTGAAGTTCGACTGCTCGACCACGCCGTCCTTGAGCGTGATCGCTCCCGTGAGCGCCGCCGAGAGCCCGTAGCCGATGCCGGACTCCATCTGCATCGCGACGATCTGCGGGTTGACCGCGATGCCGCAATCCACGGCGCAGACCACGCGCTCGATATGGAAGCCGTCCTTCCTCCGCGACACCTCGGCCACCTGCGCGACGAAGGTGTTGAAGGACTCGTGCACCGCGATGCCGCGCGCGCGTCCCCGCGCGAGCGGCTTGCCCCAGCCGGCCTTGCGCGCCGCGAGCTCGAGCACCGCCTTGTGGCGCGGGTGCTTCGCGAGCAGCGAGCGGCGCAGCTCGAAGGGGTCTTTTCCCGTGGCTCCCGCGATCTCGTCCAGGAAGCACTCGGTGGAAAACGCGGTGTGTGTCGAGCCGACCGAGCGCCACCACTGCACCGGCACGCCGAGCTTCGGCGAATGCAGGTCCACCGCCAGGTTCGGGATCGCGTACGGCAAGGTCGAGGCGCCCTCTACCGAGGTCGCGTCGACGCCGTTCTTGACGAGCATCGGCTCGAACGCGGTGCCGGCGAGGATCGACTGCCCCACGATGCGGTGCTGCCAGGCAATGAGGTTGCCCGCGGCATCGAGCCCGGCTTTCAGCACGTGGTAGTTCATCGGCCGGTAGAAGCCGCCCTTCATGTCGTCCTCGCGCGTCCAGGCGAGCTTGACCGGCGCCTTGCCGCCCGCGGCCTTCGCGATCGCGGCGGCCTCCAGCACGTAGTCCGAGAGCGGGTTGGCGCGCCGGCCGAAGCTGCCCCCCGCATACAGCATGTGGATCTGCACCTGCTCGGGCTTCAGGCCGAGCAGCGCGGCGAGCGCGTGCTGGTCCCCGGTGTGCAGCTGCTCGCCGTTCCAGACTTCGATGCCGTCCGCGCCCAGACGCACCACGCAGTTCATCGGCTCCATGCAGGCGTGC
>JBFLYF010000272.1:0-4361 GCA_040756795.1 Pseudomonadota bacterium | reverse complement strand
AAGCTTTCGAAGCAGACCGGGGCCCAGCCCGCGCAAGCGCGCGATCTCCCCGCCGCGCATCGCTTTCTTGGCCTTTCGCCTCCCCCGCTCCAGGGCGGCGAGCTCCTTTCCTGGGCGATCGAGAGCTGGAATGCGGCACGGGTGCCGCGCCGCCGGACGCTGCCTATAGACTAGCGGCCAAGGAGAGAACCGGATGCCCTACAAGACCCGCTACATCTTCATCGCGAGCATGGACGTGGACCCCGACAAGGAAGCGCTCTTCAACGAGGTCTACGACAAGGAGCACATCCCGAACCTGCTCAAGGTGCCGGGCGTGGTCTCGGTGACGCGCCTCACCGCCGAGCCGCTCGTGCTCGCGATCGGAGGAGAAAGGAAGACGGTGGTCGCCGAGGGCGAGCCGCGCTACTGCGCGGTTTACGAGATCGAAAGCCCTGCGGTCCTGACGAGCCCCGCCTGGGCGCAGGCGGTAGAGGCGGGACGCTGGCCAGGCGAAGTGCGTCCTTACACCCGTAACCGGCGGCATGTGCTGCGCAAGGTGATGTAAGCGCTCAACGCCGCACGGGCGCGATCACCGTTGCGAGCGACCCCAGGACCAGCGCGAGCGCCGCGTACTCGGTCCAGCTCGGCCGCTCGCCGAGAAACAGCATCCCGCTGAAGACGCCTACGACCGGGATGACCAGCATGCTGAGCGAAAAGACCGTCACCGAGACCGAGGTCACGAGCTTCATCCAGGCCCAGTGGCCCCAGGCGAAGGCAAAAAGCGCGTTGTACGCCACGGCGAGCGCCGGCCACAAGCCGATGCCGCGCAGCGCGCCCAGGTCCTCGAACAGCAGCATGCCGAGGTAGATCGGCACGCCGCCGAGCAGCATGAGCCAGGCGGTGTACGCGGGCAGCGGCGCGCGCACCGGGTATTTCTTCTGCAGCACGGTGCCGATCGCCCAGGTCACCGAGGCGGCAAGCACCAGCATCGCCCCGAGCGGCGCGCCGTGCAGGCGCTCGAGCTCGTCCCAGAGCAGCAGCGCCATGCCACCCATGCCGAGCGCGAGGCCTGCGAGCTTGCGCGCGCTCATGCGCTCGCCGAGGATCCACACCGAGAGCGGGATCGCCCACGCGGGCATGGTGTAGGCGAGGATGGCGGCGCGCCCCGAGGGAATCGTCTGCATGCCGAACACCACCAGGATGTTCCAGCACGTGATGGTGAAGAACGCGATCAGCGCGAGGCGCGGCCACTGGTCGCGCGCGATCGCGAGCGGCTGGCCGCCGCCGCGCAGGAAGGCGAACAGCAGCGCCGAGCCGATGCCGAGGCAGAAGCTGCGAAACGTGAACGGCGCGACCTCGGAGATCGCCACTTTCATCGCCGTCCAGTTGAAGCCCCAGACGAAGGTGAGGCCCGCCAGCACCCACCACAGGCGGGCCGGGAGGTGCTCTGGTTCGTTCCGTTTCATACGCTTGAAACGCTCTCCCGCTAGTTTGCCGGACGATTTTCGCAATACATCAATGAGTTATGCTGCACTGCAAAAAGTGCTTGACTTCCATGGCATTATGTCTAGAATTCACATTGCTGCGGCGCACAATAGCGCCCAAGAATACACCCCCGGACCTTTAAATGGAGATTCAAATGTACGTCACACCTGAGCAGATCCAGGCCGCCAACAAGGCCAATATGGAAGCGATCCTGTCGCTCGCGACCACGCAGTTCGGCGCGATCGAGAAGTTCGCCAGCCTCAACGCCAACGCCGTCAAGGCGGCGTTCGAGGACGGCATCGCCAACGCGCGCGCGCTGGCCAACGCCAAGGACGTGCAGGAGCTGGTGAGCCTGCAGAGCACCTTCGCGCAGCCCGCGATCGAGAAGGCAATCGCGTACTCGAAGAGCGTCTACGAAGTCGCCACCGAGACCAACGCCGAGCTGTCGAAAGTCGCCGAGCGCCGCGTCGCCGAGTGGAACGAGAACTTCGTTTCGCTGCTCGACAAGGCGGCGAAGAACGCCCCGGCGGGGTCGGATGTCGCCGTGAGCGCGGTCAAGCAGATGCTCGCCGCCGCGAACTCGGCGTACGACAACTTCAACAAGGTCGCCAAGCAGGCCACCGAGATCGCGGAAGCGAACGTCGCCGCCGCGACCGAGACCGTGAAAGGCCTCGCCAAGTCAAAAAAGGCGGCCTGAGCGCCGAACCGGGCGCCGCGCGCGCCCGATCCAGCGCAAGACGCAATCCCGTGAAACGGGTTGCGCGCAAGAAGAAGTGACGGGAAGCCCCGCCTGAGGCGGGGCTTTTCCTTTCATGGCGCCCTCGCCCTCCCCGCAATTCGCGCACGAGGATCCGCTGTCGCTGCTCAACACCAGCGTGACCCTCGAGCGCAAGCTGCGCGCGGTCCACGAGGACCTGGTGCAGCAGGTGCCGGGGGTGGACCGCATCGCGGTGGCGGTCTACGACGCCGCGACCGACCTGCTGAAGACCTTCATCGCAAGCAGCGAGCCGCGCAACGCCCTCGTCTACTACGACGCCAGGCTCGCGGACTCGCCGTCGCTCGCCGAAATCGTCAAGCTCGGCCGGCCCCGCGTGGTCGACGACCTGGAGCTGTTCCGCAAGGGCCCGCGCCTGCACACCCAGCTGATCCGCCAGAGCGGCTTTCGCTCCAGCTACACGATGCCGATGTACCAGAACGACGTGTTCTGGGGCTTCATCTTCTTCAATTCGCTGCAGCCCGGAGCGTTCGACGCCGGGCGGCTGCAGATCCTGGACGTCTACGGCCATCTGCTCTCCGCGCTCATCACCGGCGAGCTGCTGCAGGTGCGCGTGCTCGCCGCGGCGGTGCGCACGGCGCACGACATGGTGCACTATCGCGACCCGGAAACCGGCGCCCATGTCGACCGCATCGCTCGCTACGCGCGCCTGATCGCGCGCAATCTCGGCGCGGCGGGCACCTACCCGATCGACGACCGCATGGTGGAGCGCATTCTCGAGTTCGCGCCGCTGCACGACCTGGGCAAGATCGGGGTGCCCGACCGCATCCTGCTCAAGTCCGGGGCGCTGACCGGCGAAGAGCGCGAGCAGATGCAGCGCCACACCACGCTCGGCCTGCAGATGGTGGACCGGATCGCGCGCAACTTCGGGCTCGAGCACCTCGAAGGCCTCGACATCCTGCGGCATATCGCGCAATCGCATCACGAGCGGCTCGACGGCTCGGGATACCCGTTGGGACTGAAGGACGGCCAGATCCCGCTCGAGGCGCGCATCGTCGCCGTCGCCGACGTGTTCGACGCGCTCACCAGCGAGCGCCCCTACAAGCCCGCCTGGTCGGACGACGAAGCCTTCGGCCTGCTGCGCAAGATGGCGCGCGACGCGCTGGACCGCGACTGCGTAGAGGCGCTGCTTCGGAGCAAGGCGGAGGCGGCGCTGGTGCGGCAGCGCTTCCGCGACGAGGCGCCGCCGCGCCCGTAGCGGCGTTCAGGCGAGCCTGCCGCCCAGCGCGTCGACCCCCGCGCGGATCTCGGCCATGGCCGGGGCCACCTCGCCCGGCGCGCCGCGCACGCCGAGCTCGATGTGCCGCCGCGTGCCGCCCTCGCCCATGCTGGGCAGGCTGAAAGCCTTGAGCCCGGCGTACTTCGCGTTGATCCGCTCCATCAGCGGCGCGATCGTCGATTCCGGCAGGTCGTAGACGATCACCGAGTCCTCGGCCCAGCGGTCGCGGTCGAAAAGCTGGCGGTACTTCGTGTCCAGCACCCATTCGAGCATCGGCCAGGCCATCTGCGGGAAGCCCGGCACGAACCAGTGCTCGCGGATCGCGAATCCCGGGATGCGGTTGAAGGGATTCGGGATGATCTCGGCGCCCGCCGGGAACTCGCCCATCTTCAGGCGCTGCGGCGTGGTCTCGGCGCCGAAGCGGCCGCGGATCTCGCGCTCGGCCTCGGGATGCAGGGCGAGCGCCAGGCCGAGCGCCGCCGCGGCGCACTGGCGCGTGTGGTCGTCGGGCGTCGCGCCGATGCCGCCGAAGGAAAACACCGCGTCCCCCGAGGCGAACGTGCGCGCGAGCGCGGCGGTCAGCCGCTGCGGGTCGTCGCCGTGATACTCGCACCAGGCCAGCCGCAGGCCGCGGCGCGCGAGCGCCGCGATGAGGAAGGCGAGGTGCTTGTCCTGGCGCTTGCCGACCAGGATCTCGTCGCCGATCACCAGCGCGCCGAAGGCCATGACCTCAGGTCGCCTTCGCCGCCCCCGGGCGGGGATGCCTGCGCCAGCGCCAGGCGACCAGCGCGGCGGCAAGCGCCGCCTGCACCGCCGCCACCGCAGCCGCCTTTCCGGGCGCGGTAAGCACCGGCGGCAGCACCAGCTCCGCGAGTCGCCCGCTGCCTGCCGCCGAGTGCAGCC
>JBFLYF010000271.1:0-4392 GCA_040756795.1 Pseudomonadota bacterium | reverse complement strand
GCGGGCCAGAACCGGATGCGCAGCAGCCAGGGCGCCGCCGCGTACAGCACGACAAGGCTCGCGACGAGGGGCGGCTCCACCTGCGCGGCGTTGCGCACGATCGCATCGAGCGCGCTCGCCCAGTCGGGCGCGGCCACCAGCGCCGCGGCCACCGCCAGCAGGTTCACGGCGATCAGGATGCGCGCGATCACGCCCAGGTTGCGGAAATCGGGCAGGGCGTCCGCATTCGGGTTTTGCCTTATACTGGGCATCGTTAGCGAGCGGTTTTAAACCGCATTCTATTCCGTATGGCCACCGCGGCGCCCAGGCGGCGCAAAGACTCGAAGCCCTGGTCCGGGCGCTTTGCTGAGCCGGTGGACGCGCTCGTCAGGCGCTTCGCGGCCTCGCTTGCTTTCGACCGGCGCCTTGCGCCGCAGGACATCGCGGGCTCGCTCGCGCACGCGCGCATGCTCGCCGCCTGCGGCGTGATCGGGCGCGCCGATCTCGCCGCGATCGAGCGCGGCCTCGCCAGGATACGCGGCGAGATCCGCGCCGGCAGGTTCGACTGGTCGGCGGGCGACGAGGACGTGCACTCGGCGATCGAGCGGCGCCTCACCGAGCTCGCGGGCGACGCCGGCAAGCGCCTGCACACCGCGCGCTCGCGCAACGACCAGGTCGCGACCGACCTGCGGCTCTGGCTGCGCGGCGAGATCGACGCCATCGACCGGCGCATCGCCGCGCTCGCCGCCGCGCTCGCCGCGCAGGCCGAGCGCCACGCCGCGCTGGTGATGCCGGGCTTCACGCACCTGCAGGTCGCGCAGCCGGTGACCTTCGGCCACCATCTGCTCGCCTGGGTGGCGATGCTCGAGCGCGACCGCGCGCGCCTGGCCGAATGCCGCAGGCGCGTCAACGTGCTGCCGCTCGGCGCCGCTGCGCTCGCCGGGACGAGCTTCCCGATCGATCGCGAGCGGGTGGCGCGCGAGCTGGGCTTCGAGGGCATTGCCGGGAATTCGCTCGACGCGGTATCGGATCGCGATTTCGCCATCGAGTTCGCCGCCTGCGCGGCGCTCGTCATGCTGCACCTGTCGCGCTTCGCCGAGGAGCTGGTGCTGTGGATGAACCCGCGCTTCGGCTTCGTCAAGCTGCCGGATCGGCTTTGCACCGGCAGCTCGATCATGCCGCAGAAGAAGAACCCGGACCTGGCCGAGCTCGTGCGCGGCAAGAGCGGCCGCGTCTTCGGCCACCTGGTGGCGCTGCTCGCCCTAATGAAGGGCCAGCCGCTCGCCTACAACAAGGACAACCAGGAGGACAAGGAGCCGCTATTCGACACGGTGGATACGCTCGCCGGGTCGCTCGAGGCGTTCACCGCGCTCGCCTCCGGCATGCGGCCGCAGGCGAAGGCGATGCGCGCCGCGGCGCTCGAGGGCTTCGCCACGGCGACCGACCTCGCCGACTACCTGGTGCGCAAGGGCGTGGCGTTTCGCGACGCCCACGAGGCGGTGGCGCGCGCGGTGCGCGCCGCGGAGCGCGCCGGCCTCGATCTCGCCGCCCTGCCGCTCAAGACGCTCAGGCGCTTCTCCCCGAAGATCGGCGCCGACGTCCTGCGCTCGCTCACGCTCGAGGGGTCGGTCGCGGGCCGCAACCAACCCGGCGGCACCGCGCCGGCGCAGGTTCGCGCGGCGGCAAAGAGGGTCCGCCGGCAGCTAAGAAAAAGGCCGTGAACGAGCCGCTCAAGCACGAGCAGATCGGGAAATACCCGGTGGTGCGCTATCTCGGCTCGGGTGCGACTTCCGAGGTCTACCTGTGCCACGACCCGTTCGCGAAGCGGAACGTCGCGGTGAAGCTGGTTTCCACCGAGCTGTTCAACGACCCGGAGCGCGGCAAGCTCTACCGCAAGCTCTTCGTCACCGAGGCCTCGCTCGCCGGGAAGCTGCAGCACCCGCACATCTGCCAGATCTACGACGCGGTCGCCGACGAGTCGCTGCACTATATCGTGATGGAGTACATCGACGGCGGCACGCTGGAGAAGTTCTGCGCGCCGGAGCGGCTGCTGCCGATCGAGCGCATCGTCGAGATCGTGTTCAAGTGCACGCGCGCGCTCGAGTTCGCGCACAAGATGGGCATCACGCACCGCGACATCAAGCCCGCCAACATCCTCTATACCGGCGAGACCGACGTCAAGATCACCGACTTCGGCGCCGCGCTCATCGCCACCGGCGACTCTACGCAGATCTCCGCCATCGGCTCGCCCGCCTACATGTCGCCGCAGCAGGTGAAGGAGCACCCGCTCGATCACCGCACCGACATCTACTCGATGGGGGTGGTGATGTACCACCTGCTCACCGGGCGGCTGCCGTTCCAGGGCTCGAACAATTTCAGCCTGATCTACCAGATCACCAGCGTCGAGCCGCAGCCGCCGTCCTCGTTCCGCCCCGAGGTCCCGCGCTCGCTCGACGACATCGTGCGCCGCGCCATGGCGAAGGACCTGGAGCAGCGCTACGCGGAATGGGAGGAATTCTCCCTGGATCTCGCAAACGTGTTCCGCGGCGAGCCGGTCGAGGCGCGCGCCCAGCAATTCGCCGACTCGGACAAGTTCGAGACGCTGCGCGCGCTCGCCTTCTTCGAGGGCTTCTCGGATGCCGAGCTCTGGGAGGTGGCGCGCATGTCCACCTGGAAGAGCGCCAGGGCGGGCGAGGTGCTGATGAAGGAAGGCGAGACCGGCACCTTCTTCTGCATCCTCGCCGAGGGCCAGGTGAAGGTGACGAAGAAGGCGAAGCTGCTCAACGTGCTGCACGCGGGCGAGTCCTTCGGCGAGATGGCCTACCTGCAGAAGTCCAAGCCGCTGCGCGGCGCCGACGTCACCGTGATGGCGGATGCCAAGATCATCTCGGTGCCGACCGAGAAGCTCGACCAGGCCTCCGACGCCTGCCGCCACAAGTTCGACCGCGTCTTCATGGCGCTGCTGGTCGAGCGCCTCACCATGGCCAACATCCGGCTCTCGGGCGTCTGAAGCGGGCAGTCTTCCGCAAGGAGGGACCGGCGTCGAGCGCCTTCGCCTCGGAATTCGAGGGCCTGCAGGCGCTGCGCGCCGCGGGCGTGAATGCGCCGGAACCGTATGCGTGCGGCGAAACGTTCATCGAAATGCAGCGGCTGCGCCTCGGCGCGCGGCCCGACTGGCCGGCGCTCGCGCGCATGATCGCGAAGCTGCACCGGAACACGGGCGAGCGCTTCGGCTGGGCGAGCGACAACTGGATCGGCCTCGCGCCGCAGAAGAACGCCTGGAGCAACGACTGGCCGAGCTTCTTCTGGGAATTTCGCCTTTTGCCTCAGCTATCGAAGGCAAACCTGCTGGAGGAAGCCAAAAACCTGAATGTCAGCAGATTCTTCGAGAACTACAGGCCCGTTCCTTCGCTTCTGCACGGCGATCTCTGGAACGGAAACATCGGATTCACGCCCGGCGGGCCCGTCGTGTTCGACCCGGCTGTGTATTACGGCGACCGCGAAGCCGACCTCGCGATGACGGAGCTGTTCGGAGGTTTTCCTGGGGAGTTCTACGCTTCCTACAATGAACTTTTTCCCCTGGACGCGGGATATCGCAACCGGAAGCATCTCTACAACCTGTATCACCTGCTCAATCACCTCAACCTTTTCGGCAGCGGCTACCGGGCTCGAGTCCACGCGACGCTGGATCGGCTGGCGCGTGCCCTATAATTTGCCGATGGGAACTTTCTCCGTCGCTTGCCGTATCGAGAACGCGATCAACCGCGCCAGGGGCACCTCGATCCGGCGCATCCTGGTCGATACCTGCAGCGAGTTCACGTGGATCCCCGCGGCCGCCCTGGAGCGGATCGGCGTCGCTCGCGAGAAGAAGGATGTCGAGTTCGTGATGGCGAACGGCCAGCACGTCACGCGCAGCGTCGGCTTCGCCATCGTCCGCGTGGCCAGGGCTTTTACCGTAGACGAGGTCGTCTTCGCCGAAAAAGGCGACCTGCTGCTGCTCGGCGCGCGCAGCCTCGAGGGGCTCAATCTCTCGGTGGACTCGCGCCGCAAGAAGCTGGTTGCGGCGGGGCCTGTACTGGCCGCCTGAGAAGGCGCCGAGCAGGCCTACGCCTGCTGCTTTACGCCCTCCAGCAGCTTCTGCAGCTCGCCCGACTGGTACATCTCCTTCACGATGTCGGCGCCGCCGACGAACTCGCCGTTCACGTAGAGCTGCGGGATCGTCGGCCAGTTGGCGTACTGCTTGATGCCCTCGCGGATGTCGGGGTTCTCCAGCACGTTGACGCTGAAGAAGCTCTTCACGCCGCAGGCGTTCAGGGCCTGCACCGCGAGCGCGGAGAAGCCGCACTGCGGAAACTGCGGCGTGCCTTTCATGTAGAGCACCACCGGGTTGCCGCTGAGCTGCTGCCTGATCTT
>JBFLYF010000270.1:0-4394 GCA_040756795.1 Pseudomonadota bacterium | reverse complement strand
GCCGCCTCGGCCGCGTCGAGCGCCGCGCCGAAGGTCTCGCGCACCGCCGGGACGCCCATCTCGTGGTACTCGAAGGCGTCGCTGCGGCTGTTGGCGCGCACGATGACCTTGAGCGCCGGGTAGCGCCGGCGCACGCGCTTGACGGTTTCCATCGCCGCCTCGTAATCGTCGAGCGCGACGACGAGCAGGCGCGCCTCGGCGATGCCGGCGGCTTCGAGCAGGTCGAGCCGCGTCGCGTCGCCGTAGTAGGCCTTGGAGCCGAAGCGGCGCACCAGCTCGACCTGGTTCGGGTCGCGGTCGATCAGGGTGGTGCGGATCTTCATGCCGTTCAGCACGCGCGCCACCACCTGGCCGAAGCGCCCGAAGCCGGCGACGATCACGGGGTTGTGCTGGTCGATCGCGTCGGGTGCGCGCTCATCCGTGCGCGCGAAGCGCGGCGCGAGCACGCGCTCGTAGAGCAGCATGAGCAGCGGCGTGGTCAGCATCGAGGCGGCGACCACGGCGTTCAGCAGGTCGAGCGTCCCGCGCGGCACGACGCGCCCGGCGGCGCCGAACAGCACGAAGGCGAACTCGCCCACCTGCGACAGCGCGAGCGCGATCAGCGTTGCGTCCGCGCGCCCGCAGTAGCCGAAGGTCTGCGCGATCGGGTACAGAAGCACTGCCTTGAGAACTACCAATCCGAGTGCCAAACCGAGTACCAGAAAAGGCTTTTGGATGAAAAGCTGCAAATCAACCGACATTCCGACGGCAATGAAGAACAATCCCAGCAGCAGGCCCTTGAACGGCTCGATGTCGAGCTCGAGCTCGTGCCGGTATTCCGAGTCGGCGAGCAGCACGCCGGCGAGGAAGGCGCCGAGCGCCATCGACAGGCCCACCGCCTCCATGAGCGCCGCGATGCCCATGACGAGCAGCAGCGCGAAGCCCACGAACACCTCGCGCAGCCCGGTGTTGGCGATGTAGCGCAGCACCGGGCGCAGCAGCAGCCGGCCGCCGAGGATCACCACCACGATCGCGCCGATGCCCCGGGCCGCTGTCGTCCATTGAAAGGTCTCGGAGCTCCTTTCCGGAGCCAGGAAAGACAGGAACAGCAGCAGCGGAATCACGGCGAGGTCCTGGAACAGCAGCACCGAGAAGGAGGCCTGGCCGCCCGCGGTCGCGAGCAGCCTCTTCTCCCGCAGCGTGGCGAGGCCGATCGCGGTGGAGGACATCGCGAAGCCCATGCCGGCCACCAGCGCCACCTGCGGCGCGAGGCCGAGCGCCCAGCCCGCCGCGGCGACCGCGGCGAGCGTCAGCGCGACCTGGGTGGCGCCCATGCCGAGGATCGGCCCGCGCAGCTGCCACAGGCGCCGCGGGTTGAGCTCGAGCCCTACGAGGAATAGCAGCATCACCACGCCGATCTCGGCGAAGCCGAGGATCGCCTCGGGCGCCGAGACGAGCTTGAGGCCCCAGGGCCCGATCGCCGCGCCGGCGACCAGGTAACCCAGCACCGAGCCCAGGCCGAGGCGCCGGAACACCGGCACCGCGATCACGCCCGCGGCGAGGTAAACCAGCGCCTGGTGCAGGAAGCCGTTGTCCGGCATGACGCGCTCCTTCGATGGCGGAGCCCGGATTGTAGAATCCCGGCGTGCGCAAGACGGTCAGCCCGGAGCAGTACAAGCTCGGCATGCGCTCGTTCGCGGGCGCGGTGACCATCCTGACGAGCAGCCACGGCGGGCGCTCCTACGGCATGACGGCGACGGCGGTGTGCTCGGCCGCGGCCGACCCGCCCACGGTGCTGGTGTGCGTCAACCGCGGCACCACGACGCACGAGGCGATGGCGAAGGCGGGCGTGTTCTGCGTCAACGTGCTGCGCGCCGAGGACCGCGAGCTCTCGGGTCTTTTCAGCGGCGCCCAGAAAGGCGAAGCGCGCTTCAGGGACGGGCACTGGACGCGGCTCGTCACCGGGAGCCCGGTGCTGATCGATGCGCTGGTGTCGTTCGACTGCAAGATCGTCAGCCGCCTCGCGCACGGCACGCACACCGTGTTCCTCGGCGAGGTCGAGGAGCTGCGGATCGGCAAGAAGGGCAAGCCGCTGCTCTACGCCGACGGCCAGTACGCCAAGCTCGCCTCGCTCGCGCACGGCGAGCCGCTGCCCGAGGGGCTCGACTACTGGGGGGTCTGAGACGGCGCGCGCGCGGCGCGCGCGATCTCGGCCGTCAACGCCGCATAGTCCCGCGCCACCGGGTACTGGGGATATTCGCGGGCGACGTTGTCCGGCGGGCGGAACAGGATGCCGGCGTGCGCCGCGGCGAGCATCGAGACGTCGTTGTACGAGTCGCCCGACGCGATGGTGCGGAAGTTGAGCGCCCGGAACGCGGACACCGCCGCGCGCTTCTGGTCGCGCATGCGCAGCCGGTAGTCGCGCACGCGGCCCGCGTCGTCGACCACCAGGTCGTGGCAGAACAGCGTCGGCCGGCCGAGCCCGGCGATGAGCGGCGCGGCGAACTCGTAGTAGGTGTCGGACAGGATCACCACCTGGCAGGTCTGCCGCAGGGCGTCGAGGAATTCCCTCGCGCCCTCGAGCGGGCGCAGCCGGGCGATCACCGCCTGGATGTCGCGCAGGCCGAGGCGATGCTTCTCCAGCAGGGCGAGCCGGCCGCGCATCAGCTTGTCGTAGTCCGGCTCGTCGCGCGTCGTGCGCGCGAGCTCGGGAATCGACGTGTGCCGCGCCAGCTCGATCCAGATCTCGGGCGTGAGCACCCCCTCCATGTCGAGGCAGACGATGTGCAACGGCGGTCCTCCGCGAAAGCTGCGAATCTAGCACGGTACAATCGCCGCATGAGCGGCCCCGTCTACGCCCTCAACCTCTTCAACGTCGCCGACCGCGACGAGTACCTCGCGTACTCGCGCCGCTCGGCGAAGGAGGTCCAGGCGCATGGCGGGCGCGTGGTCGCGCTCGGCAAGTTCCGCGAGGCCGCGGCGGGCGAGATCAAGCCGCGCACCGTGCTGATCCTCGTGGAGTGGGAATCCAGGGAGGCCTTCGACCGCTACTGCAACGACCCGAAGCTCGCCGACCTGCACCCGCACCGCGAGAAGGGCGCCACCGACTACGTCTGGCACCTCTTCGACAAGCTCGAGGACCTGCGGCCGATCTTGAAATGAAGTTCTAGAGCGCTTTTTTCCAGAAGTGCCGCTCCCGCGAGGCGAGCAGGGGAACCGCCTCCGCGAGGTACTTCTTGAAGTGCGGCGTCTGCTGGTGCGCCTCGAACGCCTTGTCGTCGTCGTAGACCTCGAACAGCATCACCTGCGCCCGGTCCTCGCTGTCCACCAGCACCTCGAACTGCCGGCAGCCCGGCTCCTTGCGCGCCGCGCTCGCGTTCTCCAGCACCATCTTCATCCAGCGATCCACGTTCTCGGGCTTGATTCTGATCTGCACGGACAGCACCAGGCTCATCGGGTCTCCCAAGCGTTTGATATAATTCTAAGCTCGCGCCCGTAGCTCAGTTGGATAGAGTACTTGGCTACGAACCAAGGGGTCGTGGGTTCAAATCCTGCCGGGCGCGCCAGACAAGAGGAGGGGCTGCACCATGCAGCCCCTTTTTCATTCCTGCCTATTCGACCAGGCGATCGGCGCGCAGCAGGACGGACTGCGGGACCGTGATGCCGAGAGCCCTGGCCGTCTTCAGGTTGATCGCCAGCTCGAACCTCGTAGGCTGCTCCATGGCCAGCTCCCCGGGCTTGGCGCCCTTGAGGATCTTGTCGACATAGCGCGCCACATCGCGAAAAGAATTGATCCCGCTCGGAGAGAACGACATCAGGCCACCCGCGTCGACCTGCTGAGAGGCATGACCGATCATCGGCAGCCGGTGCTTCAAGGCCGACTCGGCGAGGCGTGCCCTGAGCCCGAAGGTTCTCGCGCCCCCCACCAGGTAAACGGCGTTCGCGCGATCGCGCAGGATCGCAGCGAACATGGCGTCCACGTCGTCGGATACCTCGGGCCACACCAGGCTCACGCGCAGCGCAGCCGCCGCGCGTCCGATCCCTCCCCGGACTGCGTCCGGAGAGCCCTCGTAGACCGGGTCGAAAAGGATGGCTACGCGCGACACGCTTGGCACCGCTTCCTTGAGCAGCTCCAGGCGCTTTGCATACACGTCGGCGCCGACATCCCAGGTCACGCCCGTGATTCTTCCGCCGGGTCTCGCAAGGCTCGCCGCGAGACCCTTGCTGATCACGTCCGTCGCGATCGCCGCGACGATCGGGATGTCGGAGGTTGCGTCGCGCGCGGCCACCGTCAAGGGATTGGTCCCGGTCACGATCAGCTCCACGCCGAGCTTATGCAGCTCCGCGGCCAGTGCGGGCATTCGCTCGAGCTTGCCCTCGGCAAACCGGTATTCGATCGCGAGATTCCTGCCGTT
>JBFLYF010000027.1:0-17131 GCA_040756795.1 Pseudomonadota bacterium | reverse complement strand
CGGCCGTCGCGCTCGCGCTGGTCGCGGCCTCCTGGCCGCTCGCGCTCGCGCTACGCTCGCCGGAGCTCGCTCAGGGCTGGTGGGCGGGCGCCACCACGCCGCGCGGCGAGTTCGCCGAAAACCTGCGCTACTACGTCGCCACCGCCGGCTGGGCCACCTGGCCCGCCTGGCCGCTGGCCGCCTGGACCGCGCTCACGCAGCGGCGCGAATGGCGTAGCCCGCGGCTTTTCGTGCCGCTCGCCGCGGCGCTCGCCGCGCTGCCCGCGATCGCCTGGAGCGGGCCGCAGCAGGACATCAACACGCTGGCGCTGATCGCGCCGCTCGCGCTGCTCGGCGCGCAGGGCGTGCAGCGGCTGCGGCGCGGCGCGGCGAACGCGCTCGACTGGTTCGGCGTCATGACCTTCGCCTTCTTCGCCGGCCTGGTGTGGCTCGGCTACGTCGCGATGCTGACCGGGGTGCCGCCCAGGATCGCGCGCAACTTCCTCAAGACCGCGCCGGGCTACGCGCCGCAGTTCGAGCCCGTCCCCTTCGCGGCCGCGCTCGTGCTCACGCTCGCCTGGCTCTACCTCGTGTTCTTCACCGCGCCCTCGCCTACGCGCGGCGTGCTGCGCTGGGCCGCGGGCGTGGCGCTGCTCTGGGCCTGTTTCGCCACGCTGTGGCTGCCCTGGGCGGACTACCTGAAGAGCTATCGCAGCGTCGCGCTGCAGCTGAAATCGCTGATTCCGGCCGGCGCCCCCTGCATCGCCGGCAGCTCGCTCGGCGTGCCGCAGCGCGCCGCGCTCAGCTACCATGCCGCGATCCGCACCGAGCCGCAGAGCATCGCGGCACGGCCCAAGTGCCCGCTGCTGATCGTGCAGGGCAGCCCGCGCTACGAGGCCGCGCCGGGCCCGGGCTGGCGCAAGCTCGCCGACGTCGGGCGGCCGGGGGACCGCGGCGAGCGCTACCGCATCTACCGCTTCGGCCCCGGATGAGCCGCGCATGAACACCACCCCGCCCACCGAGTGCGCCGCCTGGCGCAGGCTCGAGGCGCACGCCGAGAGCTGGCGCGGCGCGAGGCTCGGCGAGCTGCTCGAAGCCGATCCCGCGCGCGCCCGCAACATGGTCGCGACCGCCCCCGGCCTGCGCCTGGAGTACGCGCACCAGGCGGTGGGCGGCCTGACGCTCAAGCTCCTCGCGCAGCTCGCCGCCGAGCGCGGCTTCGGCGAATGGCGCGAGGCGTTGTTCTCAGGCACGCGCGTCAACGTCACCGAAGACCGCGCCGCCTGGCACACCGCCTTAAGGGCGGGAGACGCGGCACCGCAGGAAGTGAAGTTGACTTTGCAGAAGATGTTTGACCTGGCAAAGACAATACGAGAACAACGGCAATACAAGCGCGTAATCAATCTCGGCACCGGCGGCTCGGACCTGGGCCCCAGGCTGCTCGCAGACGCTTTCGGCGACGGCGCGCTGGATGTGCGCTTCGTGGCCAACATCGATCCCGTGGAGCTGGCGCGGGCGCTGGCGGGTGCGGAGCCGGAAACGACTTTGATCGTGGTTGTTTCCAAGACTTTTGCGACCCAGGAGACTCTCTGGAATGCCGCTCGCGCGCGCGAACTCGGCTTCAAGAACTTCTATGCGATCACTGCAAGCCCGGAAAAAGCGAAAGGCTTCGGCGCCGCCGAAATTCTCCCGATGTGGGACTGGGTGGGCGGGCGCTTCTCGGTCTGGTCGGCGGCGGGCTTCGCCGGCCTGTGCGCGATCGGCGAGGCGGCGTTCGGCGAGTTCCTCGAGGGCGGACGCGAGATCGACGCGCATTTCCGCGACTCGCCTGTCGAGGACAACGTGCCCGCGCTGATGGCGCTGCTCGGCGTCTGGAACGTCAACTTCCTCGGCGCGCGCGCGCATGCCGTGCTGCCGTACGCGCATCGGCTGCGCCTGCTGCCCGCCTACCTGCAGCAGCTCGAGATGGAGTCGAACGGCAAGCGCGTCGACCGCCGCGGACAGGAGATCGCCTACGCCACCTGCCCGGTGGTGTTCGGCGCCGAGGGCACGCCGAGCCAGCACTCCTTTCACCAGCTGCTGCACCAGGGCACGCAGGCGGTGCCCGCGGACTTCATCGACTGCGCGGCGGGCGAGGCGCTCTCGGCCAACGCGCGCGCGCAGGCCGAGGCGCTCGCGCACGGCACGCAGGACCCCGCGCTGCCGCCGCACCGGCAGCACCCGGGCCACCGCCCCTCGAGCACGATCCGGCTCGAGCGGCTCGACCCGCGCGGCCTGGGGCGCCTGGTCGCGCTCTACGAGCACAAGGTGTTCACGCAGGGCGTCATATGGAACATCAACAGCTTCGACCAGTGGGGGGTCGAGCTCGGCAAGCAGTTGGCAAGGCAAATTCTCTCGGGAGGCTAGGCAAATGGACCAGGAGACGTTCAATCTGAGCATCCGCAAGTTCCTGAAGATGGTGGGGGTCAGCTCGCAGCGCGAGATCGAGCAGGCGGTGCAGAAGGCGATCGAGGCGAAGCGCCTGAAGGGCGAGGAGACCCTGCCGGCGAAGGTGACGCTGGAGATCCCCGCGCTCGGCGTCAAGGTGCCTTTCGACGGCGAGATAAAGCTAAAATAGCCCCATGAACAAGGCTCGCGAGTTCGACCAGTCCGTCGTCGCGGAGCTGAAGGCGCTGCTCGGCGAGCGCGTCTCGACCTCGGCCGCGGTGCGCGAGCACCACGGCAAGGACGAGTCCTACTTCCCGTATGCCCCGCCGGATGCGGTTGTTTTTGCGAAGAGCACGCAAGAGGTCCAGGACGTCGTCAACATTTGCCGCCGCCACCAGGTGCCGATCATCCCCTACGGCGTCGGCACCTCGCTCGAAGGCCACATCCTCGCGGTGCAGGGCGGCGTGAGCATCGACCTGAGCCAGATGAACCAGGTGCTCGCGGTGCACGAGGCCGACCTCGACGCCGTGGTGCAGGCCGGCGTCACGCGCAAGCAGCTGAACGAATACATCAAGCACACGGGCCTTTTCTTCCCGGTCGATCCCGGCGCGGACGCCACGCTCGGCGGCATGGCGGCGACGCGCGCCTCGGGCACCAACGCCGTGCGCTACGGCACGATGCGCGAGAACGTGCTCTCGCTGAAGGTGGTGCTCGCCGACGGCCGCGTCATCCAGACCGCGCGCCGCTCGAAGAAGTCGGCCGCGGGCTACGACCTGACGCGCCTGTTCGTCGGGTCGGAGGGCACGCTCGGCATCATCACCGAGGTGACGGTGCGCTTGTACCCCGTGCAGGAGGCGATGTCGGCCGCGGTGTGCGCCTTCGATTCGGTGGACGGCTGCACCAACACCGTGATCCAGACCATCCAGGCGGGCGTGCCGGTGGCGCGCTGCGACATCGTCTGCGAGAAGACGGTGGCCGCGATCAACAAGTTCAAGAAGACGAGCTACCGCGTGGCGCCCACCGTGTTTTTCGAGTTTCATGGGTCGAAAACTTCCGTGGTGGAACAGGCGGAAACGGTCCAGGCGATCGCCAAGGAGCACGGCGGCATGGATTTCCAGTGGGCCACCAGGCCCGAGGAGCGCACCCAGCTCTGGCAGGCGCGCCACGACGCCTACTTCGCCTGCCTGCAGACGCGGCCCGGCTCGCGCGCCGTGTCCACCGACGTCTGCGTGCCGATCTCGCGCCTTGCCGAATGCGTGCACGAGACCATGGAGGACGTGAAGGACTACATCGCGCCGGTGCCGCTGCTCGGCCACATCGGCGACGGCAACTTCCACCTCATGTTCCTGGTGGACCCGGCGAAGCCCGAGGAGACCGAGCTCGCCAAGCAGTTCAACCACCGCCTGATCCAGCGGGCGCTCCGGATGGAAGGCACCTGCACCGGCGAGCACGGCATCGGCCTGGGCAAGATGGGGTCGCTGCGCATGGAGCTCGGCGATGACGTGATCGACGTCATGCGCGACATCAAGCGCCTCTTCGACCCGGACAATCTGATGAATCCGGGCAAGGTCGTGCCGCTGCAGTGAGCGCCGAGAAGAAACTCAAGCAACTCGGAATCGCGCTTCCGGCGCTGACGCCCCCGGTGGCGAACTACGTCAACGCGGTGCAGACCGGGAACCTGCTGTTTCTCGCCGGCAAGGGCCCGATGGGCGTCAAAGGCAAGCTCGGCATCGAGTTCACCGTGGAGCAGGGCTACCAGCACGCGCGCACGGTCGGCCTCGCGCTGCTCGCGGTGATGAAGGACGAGCTGGGCAGCCTCGACCGCGTAAAGCGCGTGGTGAAGCTCCTCGGCATGGTGAACGGCACGCCGGACTTCACCGAGCAGCCCAAGGTCATCAACGGCTGCTCGGACCTCTTCGTAGAGGTGTTCGGCGACAAGGGCCGCCACGCGCGCTCCGCCGTCGGCATGGGCTCCCTGCCGATGGGAATTCCCGTAGAGATCGAGGCGATCGTGGAGGTTGGTTCTTCTTCTGCGAAGAGGAGCTCCAGGAAGAAGAAATAGCGACCAGCCCGCCGTTTCCTTTCACGCCGACTTCGAGAGCAGGGTGTAGTGCTCGACCGCCGGCGGCGAGGCGAAAAACGGTCCCACGATCGCGCGCCACTGCTGGAAGGCGGGCGATTGCCGGAAATCCACCGTGTGGTTCTCCACCGTGTCCCAGAAGATCATGAGGACGTAGCGCTCCGGGGACTCGATTCCCTTGTTGACCTTGTAGCCCCGGAAGCCTTTCGCCTTCGAGATCACCGTCTCGACGCCCTTGACGATCGCGGCGTCGAACTCCGGCTGCCTGCCCGGCTGGATGCGGATGTCTGCGAGCTCCAAAACCATATCTCCCCTCCTTTTCAGATCTGCACTTCTACTCGATCACCCGGTCGGCGCGCAGCAGAAGTTCCTGCGGAAGGACCAGGCCGAGTTTCGCAGCGGTAGCACGGTTGATCACCAGCTCCATGATCGTCGGCTGCTCGATCGGCAGATCGCCGGGTCTTGCGCCTTTGAAGATCTTGTCCACGTAGGTCGCCGCCCGTCGCACGAACGCGCCGTAGTCCTGCCCATAGCTGATCAGCGCACCGTTCTCGGCGTCATTACGGGTGGTGGCGATCATGGCGATCCGGAATTTAAGGCTGAGCTGCGCGAGGGTCTTCCCATTGGCGTTGAAAAAACCGCTCGGCACGACGATGACGACCCCGGCGCGTTCCCGCGCCATCGTCGTGAACGCCGGCTCGATGCTTTCGGGCGTGGCCGCGGAAACCGTGAAAACGTCGCTGCCCAGCTTCTTCGCGGCGTTCTCGATGTTCTGGATGTGCCACGGCGCGGTCTGCTGGTTGGGATTGGCAAGCAGGGCGACGCGCGCGTTCGGCGCAACGGCCCTTGCCAGCTCGAGCCACTTTGCCGACGTGTCTGTCGTCGCCAGCGACAGGCCCGTGACATTGCCTCCCGGACGGGCCAGCGACGCCACGAAACCGCTCTTGACCGGATCACCGACGAGCGCCATGACGATCGGTATCGTGGCGGTCGCCTGCTTGACCGCGCTCATCCCCGGCGTGGACGACACCACGATGATGTCGACCCTCTGCTTGACCAGCTCGGCCGCGAGGGCCGGGAAGCGCTCGTAACGGCCATCGGCGACGCGCCAGACCATCGCCAGGTTTTTTCCTTCCTCGTAGCCGAGCTCGCGCATGGCACGGGGAAATTCCTTGTGGAAGCCGAGTGCCGGGCTGCCCGGCGTAAGGTAGCCCACCCTCCAGATCCTCGGCTTCTGCTGGCCGAAGGACCTGCTCGCTGCCGTAAGCCCTGCCAGCGCGATCAAAAGAGCCCGTCGCGTCGTCACACGATCCCCCTCAGATCGTCATCACCGCCTTGCGGTAGAACTTCAGCTCCTCGATCGACTCGTAGATGTCGGCGAGCGCCTCGTGCTTTCCCTGCTTCAGCTTCATCATCTCCTTGATCGCCTCGGGCTTCCAGCGCCGCACCAGTTCCTTCAAGGTGGAGACGTCGAGGTTGCGGTAGAGGAAGAAGGCCTCCAGCTTCGGCATCCAGCGCGCGAGAAATCTGCGGTCCTGGCAGATCGAGTTGCCGCACATGGGCGAGGCACCGGCAGGCACGTGCTGCGCGAGGAATTCGATCGCCTGGCGCTCGGCGGCGGCTTCATCCAGCGGCGAGGCCTTGACCTTGTCGATCAGGCCCGACTTGCCGTGCACCGACCGGTTCCAGCCGTCCATCGCCTCGAGCACCTCGGCGGGCTGGCGCACCACCAGCACCGGGCCCTCGGCGACGAGGTTGAGCTGCGCGTCGGTGACCAGCATCGCGATCTCGAGGATGCGGTCGGAATCGGGAACGAGACCCGTCATCTCCATGTCAATCCAGACGAGATTGTTCGGGTCGGCGGCCATGCTTTATTCTCTCACGCCATGCTGAACATCTTCACCGGGGTTTTCCTGGCAGCGCTCGCCGCCGCGCTCGCCACGCGCCTGTGGCTCGCCGCGCGCCAGGTGCGCCACGTGCGCGCCCACCGCGACGCCGTGCCCGGCGCTTTCGCCGATGCGATCTCTCTCGAAGCGCACCAGAAAGCCGCCGACTACACGGTCGCGAAGACGCGCCTCGGCGCGGCCGAGCTCTGCGTCTCGGCGCTCGCCGTGCTCGCGCTCACGCTCGGCGGGCTGCTCGAGCGCCTGTCCGGGGCGTGGGCGCGCGCCTTCGAAGCGGGCGGCATCGCGCACGGCGCGGCGCTCATCGCCAGCGTGGTGGTGCTGCTCTCGGCGATCGAGCTGCCGTTCGCGGCCTATCGAGTCTTCGCGGTCGAGGCGCGCTTCGGCTTCAACCGCATGACGCCGCGCCTGTTCGTCCTCGATCTCGCCAAGCAGGCGCTGCTCTCGGCCGTGCTCGGCCTGCCGCTCGCCACGCTCGTGCTCTGGCTGATGGCGCAGATGGGCGCGCTGTGGTGGGTCTGGGTGTGGCTCGCCTGGGCCGGCTTCAACCTGCTGATGCTGCTCGCCTACCCGACGCTGATCGCGCCGCTGTTCAACCGGTTCAGCCCGCTCTCCGACCAGGCGCTCGCCGCGCGCATCGAGGCGCTGCTCGCGCGCTGCGGCTTCCGCTCCGGCGGGCTGCTCGTCATGGACGGCTCGAAGCGCTCGAGCCACGGCAACGCCTACTTCACCGGCTTCGGCGCGGCGAAGCGCATCGTGCTGTTCGATACCCTGCTCGCGCGGCTTGCGCCCGCCGAGGTCGAGGCGGTGCTCGCGCACGAGCTCGGCCACTACCGGCGCCGCCACGTCTGGAAGCGCGTGGCGGTGCTGTTCGCCGCCTCGCTCGCGCTGCTCTGGGTGCTGGGCCGGCTGATCGGCGAGGCCTGGTTCTACCAGGGGCTCGGGGTGCAGACGCAGAGCGCGGCCGCGGCGCTGCTGCTGTTCGTGCTGGTGACGCCGCTCTTCACGTTCTTCCTGCAGCCGCTCGCGAGCCTGCTTTCGCGCCGCCACGAGTTCGAGGCCGACGCCTACGCGGCGTCGCACTCGAGCGCGCAGGACCTGGTCAAGGCGCTCGTCAAGCTCTACCAGGACAACGCGGCGACCCTCACGCCCGATCCCCTGCATTCCGCGTTCTACGACTCCCACCCCCCGGCCGCGGCCCGGATCGCGAGACTGAGGACCGCATGAGCCGGCCCTGCAGCGAGGCGCAAGCGAAGGAAATGCTGAAGAAGCTGAAAGGCTGGAACCTCGAGGACGGGCGCCTGGTGAAGCTGTATACGTTCAGGAACTACCACGAGACCATGGCGTTCGTGAACGCGCTCGCCTGGATCTCGCACCGCGAGGACCACCACCCGGACCTCGAGGTCGGCTACAACAAGTGCAAGGTCGCCTACACGACGCACGCCATCGGCGGCCTGTCGGAGAACGACTTCATCTGCGCCGCCAAGTGCGACGCGCTGTTCGCGCTTTGAAAAGAGTCTTCGCTTCTTTCGACCGAATCGCGGCTTTCCACGCCAGGAACCTGCTGGAAAACGAGGGCATCGCCTCGACCATCAGGAACGAGTTCCTCTCCTCCGCGATGGGCGAGCTGCCGCCCGCGGAGTGCCAGGTCGAGATCTGGGTGAGCGCGCGGGACGCCGCGCGCGCCGAAGGCATCCTGCGTCGTCCCCGACCATCGGGGCCGGACTGGATTTGCAGATGTGGAGAGCGTCTGGGAGCCCAGTTCACCCAGTGCTGGAAATGCGGCGAATTCAGAAGATCCGCGCCAGCGTGACCAGGATCAGCAGGAATATCCAGACCACCAGCGCGCGCCACAGCAGCCCCACCACGCTGTCGAGGAACGGCGCATCCGCGGTTTCGCCCAGGCCGAGCTCGGGGCGCGCCTGCAGCGAGTCGACCTCGGTGAGCGGCATGCCGAGGCGCACGCCGAGCGCGCCGGCGCCCGCGGCGAGCACGATGCCCAGGTTCGGGTCGGGCCAGGACGCGGCCTGCGTGCGCCAGCAGTAGACCGCGTCCTCGAAGTCGCCGACCACGGCGAAGGAGGCCGCGGTGAGGCGCGCCGCCGGCCACTCCAGCACGTAGAGCGCGTGCGCCGCGAAGCGCCCGAACTCGCCCTTGCCGCCCCAGCGGTGCGCGAGGTACGCGGCGAGCCGGTAGAGAATCGCGCCGCTCGGGCCCGGCAGCAGGATGTACCACAGCAGCACCGCGAAGACGTGGCGGTGCGAGGCCGCGATCGCCTCCTCGATGGCGAGACGCACCACCTCCTCGCGGCTGCGGTGCAGCGCCGATTCGCCGCGCCAGGCGCCGATCAGCTCGCGCGCGCGGTCGACCTCGCCCTCGCGGATCGCGAGCTGGATGCCGGTGAAGAAGTGGCTGAACTGGCGAAAGCCGAGCGTGAGGTACAGCACCGCGACGTCGAGCAGCAGCGCGGCGAACGGGCTCATCGCGTCTAGCGCGACATGCAGCGCGATCGTGACCGCCACGGGCAGCAGCACCGCGATCACCCAGGCGACCATGCCGTGGCTCGATTCTCCGGCGTCGAACGAGCGCTCCAGCCAGTCGGCCCAGCCGTGCAGCGCCGAGGCCACCGCCTTGCGCTCGCCGAGCGGGCGCCACTGCTCGAGCAGCAGCGCGGCGACGATGGCGATGACGCTCATGGCTCCCGCAGTCTACCTTGGGACAGAAAGCGGTAGAGGTTGACCAGCATTCCCGCGGTCGCGCCCCAGATCGTGTGCCGCTGATATTGCATTGCGAAGAACCAGCGGCGCCGGCCGCGCCAGACGCGCCACCGGCGGCGGTGGTTCGCCGGATCGAGCAGGAAGGCGAGCGGCACCTCGAAGATCTCGTCGACCTCGTCGGCGTCGGGCGCGAGCTCGAGCGGCGGCTCGAGCACTGCGACCACCGGCGTGATGCGAAAGCCGGTGCGCGTGCGGTACTCGGGGAGGCGGCCGAGGAGCTCGACGCGCGCGCTGTCCAGGCCGATCTCCTCGCGGGACTCGCGCAGCGCGGTCGCCTCGGGCGAGGCGTCGCCCGCGGCCACCCGCCCGCCGGGAAAGCTCACCTGCCCGGAATGGTTCCTGAGGTGGGCGGCGCGCCGGGTAAACAGCATCGTCGGCCCCCCGGCGTGCGCCACGATCGGCACCAGCACCGAGGCCGGCGCCAGGCGCTCGCGCCGCGGCCGCGCGCCGGGGTCGCCGTAGACCGACTCGGCGGGCGGCTCGGCGGTCGCGAAATGGCGACGCAGCTCCTCCAGGGAATAAGCCGCGCTGCGAAGTGTTTTTCCCATGTCCGGCATGTTAAGCCGGCCAAACACGTTTGCCACCATCCTCGAGGAGAACCAATGAAACGCACCGCTCTATTCGTATCCCTGGCGTTCGCCAGCTCGCTCGCGATCGCTTCCAGCTGCCCGAAGGAGATGAAGGCGATCGACGCCGCGCTGCCCGGCGCGAAACTCTCTGCCGAACAAATGACGGAAGTGAAGAAGCTGCGCGCCGACGGCGAGGCGCTGCACAAGGCCGGCAAGCACGCGGACTCCATGGCCGCGCTCGGCAAGGCCAAGGGCATGCTCGGCATCAAGTAGCGCCAGCCGAACTGCAAGAAAAACGCCGCCCGACGGGCGGCGTTTTTCTTTTCGAGGTCAAGCCTTACGGCACCAGGATGACCGAGCCGGTGGTCCTGCGCCCCTCGAGGTCGCGGTGCGCCTGTGCGGCGTCGACGAGCTTGTAGCGCGCCGTGGTCTCGATCTTCACCTTCTTCGACTTGACGACCGCGAACAGCGCCTTGGAGCGCGCGAGCAGGTCGGCGCGGCTCGCGATGTGCGTGGCGAGGGTCGGCCGCGTGACGTAGAGCGAGCCCTTGGCAGACAGGATGCCGAGGTTGACCGGCGGCACCGCGCCCGATGCGTTGCCGAACGAGGCGATCAGGCCGCGCGGCCGCAGGCAGTCGAGCGACCCTTCCCAGGTGGTCTTGCCTACGCCGTCGTAGACCACCGGCACGCCCTTGCCGCCGGTGATTTCCTTGACGCGCTGCACGAAGTTCTCGGTAGAGTAGTTGACCACCCAGGTCGCGCCGTGCGCCTTGGCGAGCTTCGCCTTCTCGTCCGAGCCCACGGTGGCGATGGTCTTGACCCCCCGCGCCTTCAGCCACTGCAGCGCGATCAGCCCGACGCCGCCGGCCGCGGCATGCCAGAGCACGGTGTCTCCCTTCTGGACCTTGTAAGTGGAAAAGATCAGGTAATGCACCGTCAGACCCTTGAGCAGCATCGAGGCGGCCGTCTCCTCCGAAATGCCCGCCGGCAGCTTCACCATGCGCTCGGCCGGCACCACGCGCGCCTCGCAGTACGAGCCCGGAAGGCCCGTGTAGCAGATCCGGTCGCCCTTCTTGAGGTCCTTCACCCCCGCGCCCACCGCCTCGACGACGCCCGCGCCCTCGTTGCCCGCGGTCTGAGGCAGCTGCATCGGGTACAGGCCCGAGCGCTGGTAGGTGTCGACGAAATTGACGCCGATCGCGGTGTGGCGCACGCGCACCTGGCCCGGCCCGGGCTCGCCGACCGCGACCTCCTCGACCTGCAGCACCTCGGGTCCTCCCTGCTTGTGATACCGCACTGCTTTGCTCATCTGCCTTTCCTCCTGGTTAGGGTTTCTTGTCCTTGGGCTCCGGCGACAGCGTGGCGCCCATCGCCTGCTGCATCGCGGCGAGGCCCGCCTTCTGCATCTCCAGCCCCTGGATCGCCATGCGCAGCACGTTGAGGTTCATGCCGAGCCAGAGCTCCACCGACTTCAGCTCCTGGATGCGCTTCTCGATCTCCTGCGGGTCGAGCGTCGGCATCGCCATGCCGGGCACCGGCACGCCGAGCGGGCCCCACAGCCGCCGGAACATCTCGAAAGGGTCCTGCGGTGCGTTCGGGTCGCTCATGGCCTATCCCGGCTCCTCGAAAAACGCGCGCACCTCGGCCTCGCGGCTCGCGGTGTCCTGGTAGCCGAGGTCGATCAGGGTGCGGCAGAACGGCTCCTCGAACAGCAGGTAGCTCGCAAGGTTGGAGCCCGAGCGGTTCATGGCGCCGGTGGGGCGCAGCACGAACCGCACCATGGGCGGCATCTCGTGCACGAAGCGCGCCGCGATGCGCTCCAGCGGCTGCGAGGGCGAGATGAACAGCACCTTGACGGGCCTGAGCGGCAGGTTCGCCTCCTCGAGCTTCTCCGGCGGGATGAGCTTGAGCGTGCGGTTGATGCGCTCCATGCGCTCGAGGTCGACCGACAGCCCGTCGAGGAAGATCGAGTTGAGGGCGTGGCCCGCGACCTGCGCGAGCGACGGGTAGACGTTGGAGCGCGCGCGCGAGGCGTCCGCGGTCTGGCGGCCGGTGCCCACCACCAGCACGCGGTCGGCGCCCAGGTGCAGCGCCGGGCTGATCGGCGCGATCTGGCGCACCGAGCCGTCGCCGAAGTACTCGCGGTGCACCTTTACCGCGGGGAAGATGAAGGGCAGCGCGGAAGACGCGAGCAGGTAGTCGAGCTTGAGCGTCACCGCGGCGCCGATCCTCTGGTTGCGCTCCCAGCCCTCCAGCCCCGAGCCGCCCTGGAAGAACGACACGCTCTGCCCGGTGGTGTAGCCCGAGGCGGTGACGCTCACCGCGTAGAGCGCGCCCGAGTCGATGTTCTGCTGGATGCGCTCGAAGGGCAGCGTGCGCTCGAGCATCTCGCGCAGCGGCGCGTTGTCGAGCAGCGAGATCGGGTTCTGCCGCGAGAGCCACGACAGGGCGCCGAGCCAGCGGATGCCGCGGCGCGCGATGCTCGAGAAATCGGTGCGGTAGATGTGGTGGCAGTGCATGTTCTCCCACACCTCGAGCAGGTTGCCGACGGCGCGGGAGAAGTCGTCGGCGAACACCGCGAGCGTGGTCGAGTTGATCGCGCCCGCCGAGGTGCCGCACAGGATGGGGAACGGGTTCTTCACCGGGTTGCCGAGGATGTCGCGCACCGCCTTCACCACCCCGACCTGGTAGGCCGCGCGCGCGCCGCCGCCGGTCAGCACGAGCCCGGCGCGCGCCTTCATCAGAACAGCGTGCGTTCCTGGCCGCGCGGCGCGTTCGCGTCCGCGACCGTGAGCGCGGTCATGTTGACGATGCGGCGCACCGTGGCCGAAGGCGTGAGGATGTGCACCGGGCGCGCCGCGCCGAGCAGGATCGGGCCGATGGTGACGTTCTCGGCCGAGGCCACCTTGAGCAGGTTGAAGGAGATGTTGGCGGCGTCCAGCGTCGGCATCACCAGCAGGTTCGCCTCGCCCTTCAGCTGCGAGCGCGGGAACACTTTCATGCGGATGCTCTCGGAGAGCGCGGCATCCCCGTGCATCTCGCCCTCGACCTCGAGCTCGGGCGCGCGCTCGGCGAGCAGCGCGAGCGCTTCGCGCATCCTGCGCGCCGAGGGCAGGTTCACCGAGCCGAAGCTGGAGGCCGAGAGCAGCGCCGCCTTCGGCACGATGCCGAAGCGCCGGATCTCCTCGGCGGCGAGGATGGTCATCTCGGCGATGTGCTCGGCGTCGGGCTCCGGCGTGACGTAGGTGTCGCAGATGAAGATCGTGCGGTCGGGCAGGATCAGGCAGTTCATCGCCGCGTAGTGCCGGATGCCCGGCCGCCTGCCGATCACCTGGTCGATGTACTCCAGGTGCAGCGCGTGCGTGCCGAAGGTGCCGCACAGCATGCCGTCGGCCTCGCCCTTGTACATCAGCATCGCGCCGATCAGGGTCAGCCGCCGCCGCATCTCGATGCGCGCGTACTCGGGCGAGACGCCCTTCCTCTCGGTGAGGCGGTGGTAGGTCTGCCAGTAGTCGCGATAGCGCGGGTCCTGCTCGGGGTTGACCAGCTCGAACTCGCGCCCGGCGCGGATGCGCAGCCCCAGGCGCTCGATGCGCTGCTCGATCACCTGCGGGCGGCCGATCAGCGTCGGCTTCGCCAGACCCTCGTCGACCACGATCTGGGTCGCGCGCAAGACGCGCTCCTCCTCGCCCTCGGCGTAGACGATGCGCCGCGGCGCGATGCTCGCGGCCGAGAACAGCGGCTTCATGATCAGGCCGGAGTGGTACACGAACTGCACGAGCGAGTCGCGGTAGGCGTCCAGGTCGGCGAGCGGCCGCGTCGCCACGCCCGAATCCATCGCCGCCCTGGCCACCGCCGGCGCGATCCGGGCGATCAGGCGCGGGTCGAACGGCCGCGGGATCAGGTACTCGGGGCCGAACTTGAGATCCTCGCCGCCGTAGGCGAGCGCGACGATGTCGGAAGCCTCGGCCTGCGCGAGCTCGGCGAGCGCGTGCACCGCGGCGAGCTCCATCTCCGTGGTGATGGTGGTGGCGCCGACGTCGAGCGCGCCGCGGAAGATGAAGGGGAAACACAGAACGTTGTTCACCTGGTTGGGGTAGTCGGTGCGACCGGTGGCGACGACGCAGTCCGGGCGCGCCTCGCGCGCAAGCTCCGGCCGGATCTCGGGCTCGGGATTGGCGAGCGCGAGGATCAGCGGCCGCTCGGCCATCTTCTTCACCATGGCGGGCTTGAGCACGCCGCCCGCCGACAGGCCGAGGAAGACGTCGGCGCCGCCGATCACCTCCTCCAGCGTGCGCGCCTTCGTTTCCACCGCGAAGCGCGCCTTGTCGGGGTCCATTTCTTCCTTCCGCCCCCGGTAAACCACGCCATGGATGTCGGTGACCACCATGTTGGCGCGCGGCAGGCCCATCTTCACCAGCAGGTCCAGGCACGCCAGCGCCGCCGCGCCCGCGCCGGAGGCGACCAGCCTGACCCCGTCGATCTTCTTCCCCACGACCTTCAGGCCGTTCAGGATTGCCGCCCCTACGATGATCGCGGTGCCGTGCTGGTCGTCGTGGAACACCGGGATCTTCATGCGGCGGCGCAGCTCGCGCTCGACCACGAAGCATTCCGGCGCCTTGATGTCCTCCAGGTTGATGCCGCCGAAGGTCGGCTCGAGGCTGGCGATGATCTCGACGAGCTTGGCGGGGTCGCGCTCCTCGATCTCGATGTCGAAGCAGTCGATGCCGGCGAACTTCTTGAACAGCACCGCCTTGCCCTCCATCACCGGCTTGGCGGCGAGCGGCCCGATCGCCCCGAGGCCGAGCACCGCGGTGCCGTTGGTGATGACCGCGATCAGGTTGGCGCGCGAGGTGAGCCGCGTCGCCTCGGCGGGGTCGCGCCGGATCTCCTCGCAGGCGACCGCGACGCCCGGCGAGTAGGCGAGCGCGAGGTCGCGCTGGTTGGTGAGCTGCTTGGTGGCGAGGATCGCGAGCTTGCCGGGGCGCGGCAGCCGGTGGTACTCGAGCGCGCTCTTCCTAAGGTCCTCATCCATCGGACAAAAATTATATCCGTATAATCATTTTCCCCTTGAAGCGCTCCCGAATCCACGCCGCGCGGCGCACCGCCGAGATCCAGCCCTTCGTGGTGATGGACGTGCTCGCGCGCGCGCACGCGCTCGAGGCGCGGGGCCGCCGCGTGATCCACATGGAGATCGGCGAGCCGGACTTCACCGCCCCGGAGCCGGTGGTGGAAGCCGCGGCGCGGGCGTTGCGGGATGGCCGCAGCGCCTATACGCCCACGCTTGGACTGGGAAGGCTCAGGGAAGAGATTGCGGCGTTCTATTCCTCCCGATTCTCGAAAAAGGTCGAACCCGGAAGAATCGTCGTCACGTCGGGAGCCTCGGGCGGGCTGCTGCTCGTCCTCGCGCTCTACGTCGATCCGGGCGACGAGATTCTCGTGCCCGATCCGGGCTATCCTGGCTACCGGCACATGGTGCGCGCGTTCGAGGGCCGGGCGCGCGCGCTCCGGGTGGGGCCGGCCTCGAATTTCCAGCCGACGCTCGAGATGGTGCGCGCCGCCTGGGGGCCGCGCACGCGCGGACTCCTCCTCGGCTCGCCGTCGAATCCCACCGGAACGACGGTTTCCGGGGGTGAACTGGGGAAAATCGCCCGTTACGTGGCGGCACGGCGCGGCGTGCTGATCGTGGACGAGATCTACCAGGGCCTGGTGTACGACCGGGCGCCCGCCACCGCGCTCGGGCTGCCCGGCGAGGTGGCGATCGTCAACAGCTTCTCGAAGTACTTCTGCATGACCGGGTGGCGCCTCGGGTGGGTGGTGCTCCCCGCGCGGCGGGTGCGCGAGTTCGAGAAGCTCGCCCAGCATCTGTTCATCTGCGCACCGACCCTCGCCCAGCACGCAGGGGTCTCCTGTTTCCTGCCTGCTTCACTGGAGGTCTTCGAGAAACGCCGGCTCGAGTTCCAGCGCAGGCGCGACTTCCTGCTTCCGGCCCTGCGTGGCGCGGGGCTGGAGGTGCCGGCAACCCCCGGGGGAGCGTTCTACATCTACGCTGCCGTGCCGGGGTCGCGTCCCGACGGCAGGCGCTTTGCGCTCGAGCTACTGGAGAAGGAGGGCGTCGCGGCGACACCCGGGATCGATTTCGGCGCGAACCGCACCCGCGGCTACGTGCGCTTCGCCTACACGCGCAGCATGGTCGAGCTCGAGGAAGGGGCAAGGCGCCTGGCGCGCCTCGTGGGCGGCCGGCGCTAGGCCGGGCGGCGCAACTGCCTCAGCATCTGCTCGAGCCGCGCGCGCTCGGCGAGCACCTTCAGCGCGTAACCCGAGGTCGGCTCGTCGAACGCCCCCGCGTACATCTGCAGGGCGGTTTCGGTCTCGCCGAAGCGGCGCAGGTACTCGCGCAGGATCTGCGCGCCGACCTGGATGTTGACGTGCGGGTCGAGCAACGCCGCCTCGCCGCCGTGCTCGAGCAGCTTCTCGAGGTGAAACCTGGGGATCACCTGCATCAGCCCGCGCGCTCCCATGTGGCTCTCGGCCACCGGGTTGTAGCGCGATTCGACCGCCATCACCGCGAGGATCAGCAGGGGATCCACTTTCCAGTCGGTCCCGGCGCGGTAGGCCGCGGCGACGAACCCGGCGATCGCGTCGGGCGCGACGCGATAGCGCTTGGCGATGAAGTCGGTGACCGCGCGTTGCTCGCGCGCCGCGCCGCTGTCGGCGCCGGGCTGGATCGCGCCGGCGCTCACGTTGACCGGCGGGTTGTCCCAGGAATCGGCGAACCCGGCGAGCTGGCGCAGCAGCGCGTCGCGCGGACCCGGGTGCGCCACGGCCATCGCCGCCGCGAGCAGCACGCCCAAGCCCAGCACCGCCAGCGCAGCGCGCGCCGCCGAGAACAGGCGCAGCGCGCCCGCCAGCCCGGGCAGCCTGATTGCGTCGTTCGATGTTTCCATCGTCGTCAGCCTCCAAATCCGCCTTGCCGCACCCTCGCCCCCCCTGACCAGCCGCAACCGCCTTGGGGGCGAAAGGGTGGGCTCATTGGGGGGGATTGGCGGTGCGCCCGCTCCTGCCTGGGCTTTCCGCCGGCCGCTGGTTTTCAGCGGCTTTTGGTGCGACGCAGCAGAGTACATCATAACCTAAATGTCCCTTTTAAGTCAATAACTTCTCCCCCCTCTGGCGAAAACAATTGTGCGCCGCGAACCCCTTGTTTCGGCAAGGGTTTCACGGGCGCGCGAGACGTGCCCGGTCTGAGTAGAATTGCGGCCTCAAGTTTGAGGAAGCCTCCCGGACCGGCCCTGGTCTTCCCAAGGCGGTCCGGAGAGCTTCAAAGGCCTGGCGGGGGGCGTGCGCCCCCAGCCACAATCCCGATCGGTTACCGGTTACGGCCGGGATCCCGTCGGA
>JBFLYF010000269.1:0-4400 GCA_040756795.1 Pseudomonadota bacterium | reverse complement strand
GCGCGATCGCGGCGATCCTCAACATGCCGCAGGGCGCGCGCACCACCACGATCGAATCGAAGACCAATTTCATCCGCGGCGCGCCGCTCGGCGCGCAGGTGCTCGGCGAATCGGTCCCGGTGCACCGCGGGCGCACCACCGTGGTGTGCCAGACCACGGTGAAGAACGAGGAGGGCAAGCTGGTCGCGCTGGTGACGCAGACGCAGCTCGTGATCGCGCCTGGCGTATAATGCGCGCCGCGATGCATAAACGTCTGGCACGTCATTAGTTCAGGCTTCGACAAGCTAGGGCTCATCCCGCCGCTGCTGCAGGCGGTGCGCGAGCAGGGATACGAGCAACCGACCCCGGTCCAGGAGCAGGCGATTCCGCTCGTGCTGGCGGGGCGCGACCTCATGGGCGGCGCGCAGACCGGCACCGGCAAGACCGCCGCGTTCGCGCTGCCGACGCTGCAGCGCCTGGCGCAGTACGCCAGCGCCTCGGCGTCTCCCGCGCGCCATCCGGTGCGCGCGCTGGTGCTCGCGCCGACGCGCGAGCTCGCGATCCAGGTCGAGCAAAGCTTCCGCGACTACGGCAAGCACCTGCCGCTGCGCTCGGCGATCGTGTACGGCGGCGCGGACATGAACGCGCAGATCGAGCAGCTGCGGCGCGGCGTCGAGGTTCTGGTGGCGACCCCCGGGCGGCTGCTCGACCACGTGCACAACAAGACCGTGATGTTCAACCACGTCTCGATCCTGATCCTGGACGAGGCCGACCGCATGCTCGACATGGGGTTCCTGCCCGACATCAAGCGCATCATCGCGCTGCTGCCGCCGGTGCGGCAGAACCTGCTGTTCTCGGCCACCTTCCCGGACGAGATCCGCAACCTCGTCAAGACGCTGCTCAGGAACCCGGCCGAGGTGCAGATCGCGGCGCGCAACGCCGCGGCCGAGCTGGTGAGCCACGTGCTGCACCCGGTGGCGCGCGAGAAGAAGCGCGAGCTGCTCGCCTACCTGATACAGACGCGGGCCCTCAAGCAGGTACTGGTGTTCTGCGGCACGCGCATCGGCGCCAACCGCCTCGCGCACCAGCTGCGGCGCGACCGCATCCATGCCGACGCGATCCACGGCGACAAGACCCAGGCCGAGCGCGAGGCGGCGCTCGATGCCTTCAAGGCGGGCAAGACCGCGGTGCTGGTCGCGACCGACGTCGCCTCGAGGGGTCTGGATATCGAGGGCCTGCCGCAGGTGATCAACTTCGACATCCCGCATTCGCCCGAGGACTACGTGCACCGCATCGGGCGCACCGGCCGCGCCGGGCTCACCGGCGAGGCGATCTCGCTCGCGGCGCCGGAGGACTTCGAGGCCTTCGCGGCGATCGAAAAGCTGATCAAGAAGAAGGTCGAGCGCGTGCTCGTGCCGGGCTTCGAGCCCAATGCCGGCACGGTCGCGGCGCTGATGGGCGACGAGCACCGGCGCAGGCCGCGGCCGCAGCCCCGACCGCAGCAGCCCAAGCCCAGGCAGACCCCTCCCCCGCAGCAGCCCAAGCCCTCCGACCCGATCTTCTCCAGGCCCTACGAGCCCGCCGCCCCGAGCGCCGAGCCGGGACCCCAGGCGCCCGCGGCACCGTCGCGCCGCCGGGAACGCCCGGTCGCCGCGCTGCTCGGCGGTCTCAAGCGCGCATAGCCAGGGAGAGCGTGCCGGGGGTCGGCCGGTTCCGAATCGCAGGCGCCCCAGTCGCTGGCAGACAGGAATGAAGAGCTTGGTCTTCGTGGCCGCGGTTCTGGCCATCGCCATGGCACAGATGCCGGAGCCTTCCCTCCATGGGTCTGTCGCATTTGTCGGTATCGGGGCGCTGATCTTGCTCATGCTCGGCTTGGCGTTGCTCCGCCGCCGGCCGATCGAGAGCAACCGCCGCGGTGTCTCCGATCCGCGACGGCGCCTTGACGAGCGCTTGCGCGCAGCCAGGCGCCTCGGCGCCGGTGAGGTGAACGCCTGCGAGAGCGCCCGGGACGCGGGCGTGCTCGAGGCCCACGATCTGCCGGGCCAGATCACGGAAATGCTCGGGCGCAGGCTCCGGGCCGATGGCGGCGTCGCGGCCGCCTACCTCGCCCGGGTCCGCGGCCGCCAGACGAGCGCGTTTCGCGCCTATCTGCTCGTCATCCGCGTCGACCCCCGTTTCACCGAGCTCGACGTCAGCGGTCGCGCGCTCGGCTTCGCCCTGGATCTGATCGATCCGCCCGATTTGATTTGGGTCCGCGGCTACTACACGTCCGAATCGATCAAGCCGGAGCTCGCGCTCGCGCTGGCCGCGGTTCCATCCAGTGTTCTATTCAATACCTTGCCGCACGACCGTCCATACGCGTGGTCGGACTGGCGACCGATGGGTGGAGACGGCGGCCTTCTTCAGTAGCGCGGCAGAAGTCCGGCCCTAGAAAGGCAGCGGCGCCTCGGGCTTGAGCGGCTGCAGGACCTCGCGGAACTCCTCCTTGATCCGCCCGAGCGCGGCACCGTCGTCGCCCTCGAAGCGCAGCACGATGACGGGCGAGGTGTTCGAGGCGCGCGCCAGGCCGAAGCCGTCGGCGTACTCGGCGCGCACGCCGTCGATCGTCAGCACGCGCGCCGCGCCCGTGAACGCGTTCATGCTTTGAAGCTTTTTTATCAATGCATGAGGCTCTCCCTCGGCGAGTTTCCAGTTCAGTTCGGGAGTCGAGGGAGAATCGGGAAGGTTCTCCAGGATTTCGCCCGGCTCCGCTTCTCGCGCAAGGATCTCGAGCAGCCGCGCGCCGCAATAGAGCGCGTCGTCGAAGCCGTACCAGCGCTCCTTGAAGAAGATGTGCCCCGACATCTCGCCCGCGAGCGGCGCGCCGGTCTCCTTCAGCTTCGCCTTGATGAGCGAATGCCCGGTCTTCCACATCAGCGGCCTGCCGCCGTGGCGCTCGATCCAGGGCGCGAGCAGCCGCGTGCACTTGACGTCGTAGACGATCTCGGCGCCCGGATTGCGCGCGAGGACGTCCCTTGCGTAAAGCATGAGCTGGCGGTCGGCGTAGATGATGCGGCCGCGCGGCGTCACCACGCCCAGCCGGTCGCCGTCGCCGTCGAACGCGAGACCGAGATCGAGCCGTTTTGCCTTTACTTCCGCGATTACGTCTTTCAGGTTCTCGGGACGTGAAGGATCTGGATGGTGATTCGGAAAATCCCCGTCCACTTCGGTGAACAGTTCTTCGACCTCGCAGCCAAGACGGCGGAAGAGGCGCGGCGCGATTACCCCGGTGACGCCGTTGCCGCAGTCGATGGCGATCCTGAGCGGCCGCGCGAGCCTGACGTCTCCTGCGATTCGATCGACATAGGCATCGAGAACCTGTCGTTCGGTCTTCGTACCGGCTGAAACGCCTTCGGAAGAGAAACCTCTCTCGATCCGCAGCCGAAGCTCCTGGATTCCGTCGCCCGAAAGCGTGTCGCCGGCGACCACCATCTTCAGGCCGTTGTAGGCGGGCGGGTTGTGGCTGCCGGTCACCATCACCGCGCTGCCGCAGCCGAGGTGGTGGGCGGCGAAGTAGCCGACCGGCGTCGGCACCATGCCGAGCTCGATCACGTCGGCGCCGGCCGCGTTCAGGCCCTCGGCGAGCGCCGCCATGAGCGCCGGGCCCGAGTGCCGGCCGTCGCGCCCCACGGCGAAAGTCGGCGCGCCGCGCTCGCGGCCGAGCGTGCCCAGCGCGCGGCCGATCGCGCGCACGGCCGCGGGGGTGAGCGCGCTCTCGACAATGCCGCGGATGTCGTAGGCGCGGAAGATTTCCGGGGGGAGCTTCACGGTGCGCAGAGGAAATCTAGCACGCGCCGTGCGAGCCACTGTGCGCCGCCGGGAAACCCGGCGTGGCCTCCGGCGCGCGGGAACTCCAGCACCACGGACGCCGGCAGCTCGCCGAGCCCCTCGAGCGCCGCGGCCGGCAGGAACGGGTCGTTGCGCGCGTTGATGAGCAGCGTCGGCACCGCGATTCCGGGCAGCCAGGGCCGGCTCGAGGCGCGCGCCCAGTAGTCGTCGGCGTCGCGAAAGCCGTGCAGCGGCGCGGTCACGAGGTCGTCGAACTCGTGCAGCGTCCGCACGCGCGCCAGGTGCCGCTCGTCGAGCGCGAGCTGCCCGAGAGCGATCTTGGCGAAGGCCTTGGCCTTGAGCGTGACGAGGAACATGCGCGTGTACAGGCGCCGGTTGACGCCGCGATCGAGCGCGGCTCCCGCCGCCGCCAGGTCGATCGGGGCGGAGACCGCGACCGCGCGTCGCAGGGGGGTCCGGTTGCTTCTCTCGCCAAGGTATTTGAGAAGGACGTTTCCTCCGAGAGAAATCCCTGCGGCATACGAGGTGCCGAGACGCTCGAGAATCCATTCGAGCTCCGCGCTGTCCCCCGAGTGGTAGGCGCGCGGCAGGCG
>JBFLYF010000268.1:0-4409 GCA_040756795.1 Pseudomonadota bacterium | reverse complement strand
CGGGCGTCGGCTGGAAGCCGGGCGTGGTCGGCCACACGACCTTCGCCGGAGGCGAGAACGCCTCGCCCGCGGGCTACGCGCTCGAGCGCGACGAGCCGGTGACCTCGCCCGACCTCGCGCGCGAGAGGCGCTTCGCCGTCCCCGACGTGCTGCGCGAGCACGGCGTCCAGAGCATGGTCAACGTCGTGATCGCCGGCGAGGACGGGCCCTACGGCGTGCTGGAGGTGGACGCCCCGCGCCACCACGACTTCGACGAGGAGGACGCGGCCTTTCTGAGGACCTACGCCAACCTGCTGGCGGGGGCGATCGAGCGGCTGCGCGGGCACGCGGCGCTGGGGCGGGCGCTGTCCGAGCAGCGCGTCCTCGTGCAGGAGCTCGCGCACCGGGTGCGCAACGTGCTGGGGCTCGTGCAGGCGCTGGCGTCGCAGACCGCGGCGGACGAGCCCGCCGCGCGGGCCTACCGCGAGGCCTTCCTGGGGTAGCCGGACCGAAGCTGGGAAAGCGGACAGGAATTAGAACGTTCGGCCAACTTCGGGCTTGGACCCGCTTGTCATCGTTCCCACAGCCCGTCGAAGCGCACGGCGGCGGTGCGGGTGTAGTGGGCGGTGTGGCGCGGGTCGCGGTGGCCGAGGTAGTCCTGGATCAGCCGCAGGTCGCAGCCGCGGTTGGCTAGCGCGAAGCCGCAGGAATGGCGGAGCATGTGCGGCCAGACCTGCCCGAGGCGAGCGCGCTCTGCGATGCGGCCGAGCAGGTAGTTGACCGCCTGGCGCGTCATCGGCTGGCGGCGCTCGGAGACGAAGAGCCAGGGCAGGTGGTCGTCGCGGCTCGCGAGCCAGCGCTTGATGGCGCGCAGCTCGTCGCCGTGGATGGGGTGCTCGACCGAGAGCCCGCCCTAGAGCCTTCGCACCCAGAGCCGGCTCTGGGCGAGATCGACGTCGGCGCGCCGCAGCGCCACCGCCTCGGAGACGCGCAGGCCGTGGCGGAACAGCATGAGCACGAGGAGGTGGTCGCGCGTCCCGTGCCGGCCGGCGCGGGCGGCCTTGAGCAGCCGCTCGATCTCGGCTTGGCCGAGGAAGTCGCGGGCACGCTCATGGTCGTCGGCCGCGGCCGTGGCGGCAGCGCCTGAACTACTCTTAACCTTTTGCCGCTTGGACGGGGTCGGGGCATGGGTCGCAAGCGGTTGAGGCGGCTTGCGCGGCATCGGCACACTCCTCACTTTTGGCGTGTTCTGTAAAGAGTGTCTCACGCCGCCTCGCGCTGGAAGTCGATGCGGGTGCCGAGGTCGAGATCGAACCGGCCGTAGGGATTGACGTGGCCGTAGATCAGTGGGCTCAGCCCGCGGTAGTCCGCCGCCGACAGCCGCCTCGCCCAGGCCGGCTCGACCAGCACCGACTGCATCATCCGCGTGTTCACGTAGACCAACGACGCCTGCAGCAGGTGCAGCGCCAAGGCTGCGATCTCCTGGTCCTCGACGCGGTTCGTCGCCATCTCGCCGCCCTTGCCGAAGAAGACGAAGCCGTTGGCCCCGTTCCAAGTCTCGACGACGTTCAGCCCCTCGTGCACCTCGCGCCGGAACGCCTCCGAGCCGAGGTAGCGGCACAGGAAGAGGGTCTTCACCGCCCGCCCGAGCTCGGCCAGCGCCTTGTAGGTCGGGTGCATCACCTCCGAGCGGGCGAAGCGGCGCAGGATCGCCTCCGGGTCGGCCGTGCGGTGGCGCATGGCGGCGGCGTACTTGACCATCTCGTCGTACTGGCGCGCGATCAGATCCCAGTCGATCGGCGCGCCGAGGATCGGCAGCAGGTTGGGCAGCTCGCGGCGCAGGCCGGGCTCCGGCAGCGCCAGCTTCTGGCGCGCGATCGCCTTCAGCCGCGGCGCCAATTCGAAGCCGAGCAGGTGACAGAACGCGAAGCCCACGACGCTCTGGCCATGGCTGTCGACGTACTGGCGCTGGATCTCGAGGTCGGTGCAGTGGCGCAGCACGCCCTCGATCATGGCGGCCACTTCCGAGGACGAGCAGCGCTTCAGCTGCGAGTAGACGCAGCACGCGCGCCGCTCGACGTGCCAGTAGATCATCACCCCGCGCCCGCCGTAGCGGACGTGCCACTCGGTCATCAGGTTGCGGTCCCAGGCGCCGAACTTGGTCGAGTCCGAGGCGCAGGCCGTGCCCACCTCGCCCCAGACGGCGACGTCGCGCGCGCCGAGGGTGGCCGAGACCACCTCGGCGGCCGCCCGGCGCAGCGCGGCGGCGTCGATGAAGCGCCGGCGCACGTGCAGCAGCTCGTCGTAGCCCGCATCGGGCGTGCCGGCGGCGACGCGCTTGAGGCCCGCGTTGGTGCCGAGGCCGTAGAGGCAGAGCAGCAGGCGCCGATCGCGCACCGCGCGCGGCAGTGCCTCGCGCGAGGCGGAGGTCTCGAAGGCGTCGAGGAAGCCCGTAGCGAGCGCGCTCTCCTTCAGGACGTCGAGCAGGCCCGTCATGGGCCAACGCCGGTCGACCTCGGCCTTGACCGCGGCGAGGCCCACGGGCTCGGGTGCCGGCTCGAAGGGCGTGATCACGATGCGGTTCTGCCCGTGCCAGCGCAACCGCACCTTCGGATCATGCGGCAAGCCGGCGTCGAGCGCGCGCAGCGCCGCCCCGAGCCGGCCCTGCAGCTCGGCTGTGAAGGCGCCGGCGTCCCGCGTCAGGTTCAGGCTCGCGTAGTAGCGATCGCGCTCGGCCTCGAAATCGGCGGGCAGGTCCTCGTCCGGGTTGCGGTAGCGGTCGGCGCCGACGACCCAGATCTCCTTGGCCCGCAGGCACTCGCGTAGCCGCGTCAGGACGCAGAGCTCGGCGTTGATCACGTTCACCCGGCCGCGCGGGTCAATGACGAACTCGTGCCAGCCTTCGGGGATGGCGTGCAGCGGCGCCTCGGCCGTGGGCACGAAGCGGCGGTTCTGGGCCTGCATGCGCGCGATCCAGGCGAGCGCGTCGAGCACCGGGCGCCAGGCCGCGTTGTTGCAGCGGAACTCCAGCACCGCCAGCAGCTTCGGCAGCACGGGGCGGTAGTGCCCCGCGTAGGAGCGGCGCATCGTCGTGCGGATCTGGCGGTTGAGGTCCCCGCCGGCGCGGCGCTCGCGCACGATCGCCTCGAGCGTCGCCTCGTCGGCGACGGGGAAGATCACCGCGCGCACCGCGCCCTCGGGGTTGGTGATCGAGGCCTCGGCGATCTCGGCCAGCAGGCGCTCCTTGCCGTGCACACGCTCGATCTCGCGGGCGAGGCGACCCACCACCTTGCGGCGCGAGCGGGTCGAGAGGCGGTGCACCGTCTCGACGAGCAGGTCGACCACGCCGTCCACGAGCTGGCCCTCGCGCACCATCAACCACAGCACCATCAGCCCGAGCCGGCGCTCGGGCGCGTGACGGCGCATCTCCGAGGCGGTCTCGCCGCTGGCGCGGCGCGCGAGCGTCTCGATCCACGGCCGGCCCACCCCGGCGAGGCAGCCGCGCGGCAGCGCCAGGTCGCGGATGAAGGCCAGCCGCTCGAGCGCGCCCAGCACGCTGTCGCGCGTGGCGGGGCCGACGTCGCGCTTGAGGGCGTGAAAGCCCGTTGCCCCATCGGGCTCGCCAAGCGCACCCTCGATCCGGGCCGCGACCTCGGGCGCGAGCGCAGCCGCGATGCCGGCGAGCAGCCGCTCGCGAAACGCGCGCTGCGCCGCACGGACGGCGCGCTCGACCTCGGTGCGCGCCGGCGGCTGCAGTCGTTGCTCGCGGCAGCGGGCGAAGACGGCGGCGACCATCGCCTCGAGCGAGCCGCCGGCCGGACACAGGGTATCAGCGAGCCAAGCGCCCAGAATGGCGCGGTCGGCCGGACTCATCCGGCGCAGGCCGAGGTGAGCGAGGATGCGCTCGCGGTGGCGCCGCGCGGTGCGGCCGTCGATCTCGGATCGGGCCGCCGACGGAGTGTCGGCCCCGAGCTGCTCGGCGAGGTAGGCCACCGCGTCGTCGCCGATCTGGGCCCACTGCGAAGGGAAATGACCAAAGCGGTCGAGGAACTTGAGCTGCGCCGCGGCGGCGAGGCGGGCGCCGATCGGCAGATCGGTGAGGAAGGCGTGGTCGTCGAAGCTCAGGCTCCAGACCTCAAGCCGCCCGTTGTCCGCGTCGCCCGCATCCATCGCCCCCTCCCTTGTCGTACGCCGTCAGAGGGATCGGCGGTGCGTCATAGGGTCAAGATGCAGCGGCCGAGTTGTGGGGCGTTCACAGATGTTCCGATTTGTGTCCGCTTTCCCAGCTTCGGTCCGGCTACCCCTTCCTGGGCCGGCTCCAGGCGCTCGCGCGCGCCGAGGCGCTCGTCTTCGACGACCACGGGCAGCGGGTCGACCTCGCCCTGCTCGCCCCCCGCGCGCTGGAGCCCTTCGCGGCCGAGCGGCCCGAG
>JBFLYF010000267.1:0-4443 GCA_040756795.1 Pseudomonadota bacterium | reverse complement strand
GTCGGCATGCTGCTGGTCGTATTCCTCGTATCGACCCGTTTCGGAGGGGAACCGCAGCGAAGCGAGCCGCCGGCACCCGCGACGGCGCCGTCGGCCGAGACGCCGCAGCCGTCCGTGCCGCCGGCGCCCGGGCCGGACTTCGCGAAGCTGCTCGGCGACGCCGCGCTGGTCTCCGAGAAGAACGGCGTCGTGCGCTTCGAGCCGCGCAGCGGGCGCCAGTTCGCCTCGGGCGCCGCGAGCCCCTCGGCCGAGCTGCGGCCGCTCGTCGGGCGGATCGCGCAGGCGCTGGATCGCGTGCCGGGCGCCATCGTCGTGGCCGGCCATGCCGACGCGCTGAAGCCGCGCTCGGGCTCCAACCAGGCCCTGTCGCTCGCGCGCGCGCGCGCCGTGGCGCAGATCATTTCGGGAACGCTCGCCGACCCGAAGCGCGTGAGCGCCGAGGGCAAGGCGGATGCGGAGCCGCTCGCGCCGAATGATTCCGCCGCGAACCGCGCCAGGAACCGGCGCGTCGTGATCGAGCTGCGCCGCGCGCCGTGACGACGCTGCTCGAGGAGCTGGCCGCCGGCGGCGGCGCGCAAGGCGCCGACGTCGCGAGCGAGCTGGAGTCGATCCGCGGCCGCTTCGCCAGGGCGCTCGAGGCGCTCGGCGCGAAGCGCGTCGAGGAGCTGCCGTGGTACGTCTTCATCGGCGCGCCGGGCTCGGGCAAGACCACGGCGCTCGCCAACTCGGGGCTGCGCTTCGTCCTGCCGCCCGCCGAAGGCGCCACGCCGGGCATCGGCGGCACGCGCAACTGCGACTGGTGGTTCGCCGAGGAAGCGGTGCTGCTGGACACCGCCGGCCGCTACACCACGCAGGCGAGCAGCGCGCGGGCCGACGCCGCCGCCTGGCACGGCTTTCTCGCGCTCGTGAAGCGCTTCCGGCCCGGGCGGCCGCTGAACGGCGCCTTCGTCACGGTCAGCGTGCCCGACCTGCTGCTCTGGACCAAGCTCGAGCGCGCGCGCTTCGCGGGCCACGTCAGGATGCGCCTCGCGGAGATGTACGCCGCGCTCGGCGAGCGCTTCCCGATCTACCTGCTCGCCACCAAGACCGACCTGCTCGCCGGCTTCACCGAGTTCTTCGGCGAGCTCGATGTCGAAGGCCGCGCCCAGGTCTGGGGCACGACTTTCGACCTGCAGCTCGATCCCGCGACGCTGGAGGCGCGCTACGCCGAGGAGTTCGCGGCGCTCGAAGCGCGGCTCAACGCGGAGATGCTGGCGCGGCTGCACGAGGAAGGCGACCTGCAGCGTAGAGCTTCCATCTACCGCTTCCCGCAGCAGTTCCATGCGCTCGGGCCCCTGATGGGCGAGTTCCTGGCGCAGTCCTTCACCACCCAGGTCGAGCACCGCGCGCCGCTCTTGCGCGGCGTGTACTTCACCAGCGGCACGCAGGAGGGCAATCCCATCGACCGCGTGCTCGGCACGCTCGCGCGCACCTTCAGCCTGGAGCGCGCCGCGGCGGTGGAGCGCGGCCCGAGCGGCCGGGGCTACTTCATCAGCCGGCTATTGCGCGAGGTCGTGCTGGCCGAGGCCGGCCTCGCCGGCGCGCTCTAGCTAACCGCGCGCTTCGAGTGCGGCTACTCGTGCCTCGAGACTGTCCAACCGTTCGTTCATCACCGGCACGGAACTCAGCAGGATGCCGACGTCGGCCTTGAGGCTGGCGATGGTGGCTTCGATGACGTTCAGTCGATGCGAGTGCTCGGCGAGCGTCTTGCGGGTTTCAGCCCGGAATTCGCGCACCTCGTCCCGGAATTCAATGATCGTTTTCAGCGTCAGATCCATCGCTTGCCCTCACGGACAAATCTGAGTTGTTCGATTGTACTCCAGCAATTCAGAAGTCGGCTTCTTCGATCCAGGCCATCTGGATCGCCTCCAGGATCTTCTCGCCGCAGTGCTTCGGGTCGTCGCTGAAGCCGGGGAGCGCGAGCACCCAGTCGCGCAGGTCCACGAAATTGACCCGCTTCGGGTCCTGGTCGGGATATCGTTCTGACAACGCGAGTGCGATCTCGCGCGAATCGGTCCACTTCATTTCCTGCCCCCTCCTTCGCGCTCGTAGTTGACGGTGTACTTCGGGATCTCGATCACCAGGTCGGCATCGCCGATCCGCGCCTGGCACGACAGGCGCGAGGTCGCCTCCAGCCCCCAGGCCTTGTCGAGCAGGTCCTCTTCCTTCTCCTCGGGCGGCTCGAGCGAATCGTAGCCCTCGCGCAGGATGACGTGGCAGGTGGTGCAGGCGCAGGATTTCTCGCAGGCGTGCTCGATCTCGATGCCGCCGGCGAGCAGCGTGTCGCAGATCGTCGCGCCGGTCGCGCCCTCGATCTCGGCCCCCTGCGGACACAGCGCTGCCTGCGGCAGCACCTTCAGCTTAGGCATCGAGGCTGGCGATCGACCTGCCGGCGAGCGCGCGGCGCACGCTCGCGTCCATGCGCCGCGCCGCGAACGGCTCGGTGGCGCGGTTCAGCTCGTCGCTCGCCTGCTTGATCGCGCGGGGATCGGAGCCGGAGAGAATTCTTTCGAGAATCTGAATTCTCTCTTCGATGTCCTTCACTTCTTCAGAACTCAAAAGAGAAGAATCTTCCCGCAAGCCCGTTCTGGTCGCGTCGATCAGCCGCTGCGCGTCCACCCGATGCTCGTTAAGCGCGCGCGCGTGCATGTCCTCGCGCGCGTGCTCGACCGAGTCGCGCAGCATGCGCTCGATGTCCGCGTCGGCGAGGCCGTAGGAGGGCTTGACCTTCACCGAGGCCTCCACGCCGGTCGTGCTTTCCCGGGCGGACACCTGCAGCAGCCCGTCGGCGTCGACCTGGAAGGTGACGCGCACGCGCGCCGCGCCGGCCGCCATCGGCGGGATGCCTTTCAGCTCGAAGCGCGCGAGCGAGCGGCAGTCGGCCACGAGCTCGCGCTCGCCCTGCACGACGTGGAAGCTCATCGCGGTCTGGCCGTCCTTGAAGGTGGTGAATTCCTGCGCCTTGGCGCAGGGGATCGTGGCGTTGCGCGGCACGATGCGCTCGGCGAGCCCCCCCATGGTCTCGATGCCGAGCGAGAGCGGGATGACGTCGAGCAGCAGCCACTCCTCGCCCTGCGGCCGGTTGCCGGCGAGCACGTTCGCCTGCATCGCGGCGCCGAGCGCCACCACCTTGTCCGGGTCGAGGTTGTTGAGCGGATCGCGGCGGAAGAACTCGGCCGCGGCGCGCTGCACCTGCGGCATGCGCGTCGCGCCGCCCACCATCACCACGCCCTTCACCTGCTCGACCGTGAGGCCCGCGTCGCGCAGCGCCTTGCGCGCCGGCCCGAGGGTCTTCTGCACCAGGGGCTGGGTGATGCGGCAGAAGGTCTCCGTGTCGAGCGTCACGTCGACCAGCTCGCCCGAGGAGAGCCGCGCCGTGATGCGCGCCTCGGCGTGCCCGGTGAGGTATTCCCTCGCCTCGCGCGCCTTGAGGAGCAGCAGCCGCATGTCGCGCGTCGCGAGCGGCGCGAGCTTCGCCTCCTCGACGATCCAGCAGAACACGCGCTGGTCCCAGTCGTCGCCGCCGAGTGCCGAGTCGCCGCTGGTGGCGATCACCTCGAACACGCCCTTCGAGAGCTTGAGGATCGAGATGTCGAAGGTGCCCCCGCCCAGGTCGAACACGGCGTAGGTGCCTTCGGCGCCGTTGTCCAGGCCGTAGGCGATCGCCGCGGCGGTCGGCTCGTTCAGCAGCCGCAGCACGTTCAGGCCGGCGAGCCGCGCGGCGTCCTTGGTCGCCTGGCGCTGCGCGTCGTCGAAATAGGCTGGAACGGTGACCACCGCCCCGGAGAGCTCGCCTCCCAGCAAGGTTTCTGCTCTGATTCTCAAGGTTTTCAGGATCTCGGCGGATATTTCGACCGGGCTCTTGACGCCGGCGCGCGTGCGGATCTGCACCATGCCGGGCGCATCGACGAACTCATAAGGGGCGTTCTCGGCGTGCATCACGTCCTTCAGGCCGCGCCCCATGTAGCGCTTGACCGAAACGACGGTGTTGCGCGGATCCTCGGCCTGGCGCGCCTGCGCCCCGTAGCCGACCTCGGTGCGCCCGTCTGCGAGATAGCGCACGATCGAGGGCAGCAGCGGCCGCCCCTGCACGTCGGGCAGCACCGTGGCGGCGCCGCCGCGCACCGTGGCGACCAGCGAATTGGTGGTGCCGAGGTCGATCCCCACCGCGCGCTTCTGCAGCTGCGGCGCGGCGGGCGCGCCCGGCTCCGAGATCTGCAACAGCGCCATCAGGCCCCCAGTGCCTCGTAGGCCTCGTCGACTTCGGCGGCGAGACGGTCGAAAAACATGAGCTTCCGAACCAGGGCCCTTGCCTCCGTGAAATCCTTCAGAGTATCGATCTGAACCGCGATCTGTTCCTCGATTCGCCTTTTTTGCTCCAACAGCTTCTCGTTGAGAACATCC
>JBFLYF010000266.1:0-4452 GCA_040756795.1 Pseudomonadota bacterium | reverse complement strand
AAGCGCCTGCTCCCCGGCGGCGAGCCGCGCCGCGATCTGCTCCAGGCCGCGGCCGAGCGAGGCCGCGCTGCCCGTGTCCACCGCGACCGCGTGCTCGCGCTCCCCGGCCGCGAGCGGCTGCCAGGTCGCGATCTGGTGCTCGAGCACCGCGATGCCCGCGTCGGAGGCGTCGCGCGCCCGCGCCTCGCGCCCGGCGACGCGCTCGAGCAGCGTCTCTTCCGGCGCGCTGCAGGCCGCGATGACGAAGCCCGCCTCGAGGTCCTGCGCCAGGCGCGCGAACCGCTCGCGCTGCTCGCGTCGCAGGAAAGCCGCATCCACGATCGCAGGATAACCCGCCTCGAGGATGGCGCGCGCAAGAGCCGCGAGCCGCGCGTAGGTGCGCTCGCCCGCCTCGGCGTCGTAGATGCCGCTCGCGAGGCCCGTCCCGGCGCGCGCGAGCGGCGCGAGGCCGTGCAGGCGCTTGCGCTCGATGTCGGAGCGCACGCGCACCGCGCCGAAGCGCTCGAGCAGCGCCTGCGCGAGCGTCGTCTTGCCCGAGCCCGAGACGCCGTGCATCAGCACGAGCGCGGGGCGCGCGGGGCGCGAGAGCGCCTCGGCGAGATCCAGGTAGCGGCGGTACTCGCGCGCATCGCGCCGGATGCAGGCGATCTTGGCGCGCACCATGGCGCGGTAGACCGAGTAGTAGCGCAGCACGCGCACGGCGTCGTAGTCGCCGCCCGCCTCGAGCCAGGCGTTCAGCAGCCGCGCGGCGAGGCCGTCCAGGGCGTGCGCGCGCAGGTCCATGACGAGGAACGCGACCTCGCTCGCGACGTCGATCCAGCGCAGCATCGGGTCGAACTCGATGCAGTCGAAGGGCAGCGCGCGGCCGCCCTCGAAGGCGATGTTGCCCAGGTGCAGGTCGCCGTGGCACTCGCGCACGCAGCCCGCGGCGCGGCGCGCCTCGAACGCGGGGCCGAGGCGCGCGCCCTCGCGCGCGGTCCAGGCGCGCAGGCGCTCGAACGGCGCCGCGGCGGCGGCGGCCGCGTCGAGCGCGGCGATCTGCTCGAAGTTGTCCCGCGCCTGCGCGCTCACCTGCGCCGCGCTGCCGAACGCATCGCCCGGGCCGGCGCGCGGCAGCGAGGCGTGGAAGGCGGCGAGCGAGGCGGCGATGGCGTCGGCCTCGGCCGCGCCGAGCGCGCCTTCGCGCGCCATGCGGTCGGCGAGCGCGCGATCGGCGAAGCGGCGCATCTTCAGCGCGTATTCGATCGCTTCGCCCGCGCCGCCGAGCGCGGGGCCGCCCGCCCCCTGCACGATCGGCACGACTTCGAGGTAGAGCCCGGGCGCGGTGCGGCGGTTCAGGCGCAGCTCCTCCTCGCAGAAGCGCTTGCGCGCCTCGAGGGTGCTGAAATCGAGGAACGCGAGCCGCACCGGCTTCTTCAGCTTGTAGGCGTACTCGCCGGCGAGCAGCACCCAGGAGATGTGGGTCTCCACGACCTCGACCTCCTGCACGGGGTGGGGATAGCGCGTGGGGTCGCGCAGCGCGGCGATCAGCGATTCCACGGCCCATCATCGCAACCCGGCGGCGCGCGCCCCTTGATCCTGGTCAACGCCTTGTTGCGGAAAAGAAATATCTTTCGTGGAGGAGAAAACCATGAGACGCGAACGCGGCCCTTACCGCTACCGCAGGCTGCAGGTGCTCGAGGGCTACGGCAACGACGCCTACCGCGCGGCGCGCAAGCCCGCGGGCGCGATCCAGTGCACGCGCTGCGGCGCGGTGTTCCACAAGGGGCGCTGGAGCTGGCGCGCGGCGCCGCCCGGCGCGAAGAAGCAGCGCTGCCCCGCCTGCCGCAGGATCGACGAGCGTTTCCCCGCGGGCTACGTGCGGCTCTCCGGGGAGTTTTTCGAAGCGCGGCGCGACGAGGTGCTCGCGCGCGTGCGCCACTGCGAAACGCAGGAGAAGGCCGAGCACCCGCTCGAGCGCATCATCGCGGTCGAGAACGACGGCGGCGGCGCGCTCGTCACGACCACCTCGGGGCACCTCGCGCGGCTGGTCGGGCACGCGCTGAAGAGCGCTTTCGGCGGCAGGCTCAGCATCACCTACAACCGCCAGGACAACCTGGCGCGCGTGCGCTGGCAGCGCGCGTCGGCCTGAAGGAGGCGCCATGGCCGCGAAGCAGATCCTGCTCGGCGAACGGGTCCGCAGAAGCCTGCTCAAGGGGATCGGCATCCTCGCCGACGCGGTGCGCGTGACGCTCGGGCCCAAGGCGCGCACCGTGGTGCTCGAGCGCTCCTACGGCGCGCCGCAGGTGATCAACTCCGGCGTCATCGTCGCCAGGGAGATCGAGCTCCCGGACCCGTTCGAGAACATGGGCGCGCAGATGGCGCGCGAGGTCGCCTCCAAGACCTCCGAGGTCGCGGGCGACGGCACCACCACGGCCACGCTGCTCGCCTGGGGAATCGTCGCCGAGGGCATGAAAACCGTGGCCGCTGGAATGAACCCGATGGACCTGAAGCGCGGCATCGACCTCGCGGTGGAGGCGGTGGTCGCCGAGCTGAAGAAGCTCGCGCGGCCCTGCGCGAGCCGCACCGAGATCGCGCAGGTGGCTTCGATCTCGGCGAACAACGACGCCGCGATCGGCGAGATGGTCGCCGAGGCGATGCACAAGGTCGGCAAGGAAGGCGTGATCACCATCGAGGACGGCAAGAGCCTGAAGAGCGAGCTCGAGGTGGTCGAGGGCATGCAGTTCGACCGCGGGTACCTGTCGCCCTACTTCATCAACGACGCCGAGAAGCAGCGCGTGGTGCTCGAGGACGCCTTCATCCTGCTGCACGACAAGAAAATCTCGCAGATCCGCGAGCTGCTGCCGCTGCTGGAGGCGATCGCGAGAGCCGGCAAGCCGCTGCTGGTGGTCGCGGAAGAAGTCGAGGGCGAGGCGCTCGCGACCCTGGTGGTGAACTCGCTGCGCGGCATCATCAAGTCCTGCGCGGTCAAGGCGCCGGGGTTCGGCGACCGCAGGAAGGCGATGCTCGAGGACATCGCCGTGCTCACCGGCGGCAGCGTGATCGCCGAGGAGGCCGGGCGCACGCTGGAGAAGGCCGTCCTCGAGGACCTGGGGCGCGCCAAGCGCATCGAGATCGACAAGGACAACACCACGATCATCGGCGGAGCGGGCGAGCACGGCGCGATCGCCGTGCGCACCGCGATCCTCAAGAAGCAGATCGAGGAAGCCACCAGCGACTACGACAAGGAAAAGCTCCAGGAGCGCGCCGCCAAGCTCGCCGGCGGCGTCGCGGTGGTGAAAGTCGGCGCCGCCACCGAGACCGAAATGAAGGAAAGAAAAGCGCGCACCGAGGACGCGCTGCACGCCACGCGCGCCGCGGTCGAGGAAGGCGTGCTGCCGGGCGGCGGCGTAGGGCTCCTGCGCGCACGCGCGCGCATCAAGGACCTGCGCGGCGCGAACGCCGACCAGGACGCGGGCATCCGCATCGTGCTGCGCGCGCTGGAGGAGCCGCTGCGCCAGCTCGTCTCGAACGCGGGCCTCGAGCCCTCGGTGGTGCTCGCGCGCGTCGCGGAGGCCGAGGGCAACTTCGGCTTCAACGCGGCGACCGGCGAATACGGCGACCTCGTGCAGATGGGCGTGCTCGACCCCTGCAAGGTGACGCGCTGCGGCCTGCAGAACGCGGCCTCGATCGCGGGCCTCGCGCTCGCCACCGACTGCATGATCGCGCGCATCCCCGAGCCCGCGGCCGAAGCGCCAGCGGCGCAGGAGTACTAAGAAGCAAGCCGTCGTCCCCGCGCACGCAGGGATCCAGGTTTTCCTTTCGGGCGATGGCGCTGCGCCAGCGCCTCGGAGGGGAAGAAGGTCTCCCCGGCGGCGACGAGCGCGAGCGCCGCCTGCAGCACCGCGGGCTTCGCGGTCTTGAGCAGGTAGCCGCGCGCGCCCGCGTCCCGCGCGGCGCGGATCACGTCCGCGTCCTCGTTCGCCGAGAAGACGACCGCCGGCACGCCGGGAAACGCCTTGCGAAAGCGCGTCAGCGCCTCGATCCCCGAGCATCCCGGCAGGCCGAGGTCGAGGACCGCCAGGTCGAGGAGCTTCGCCGCTCGCGCCCGCTCGATTGCCTCGGGCAGATCGGCCGCGCAGAGAACCTCCGGCCCGTCGAACGCCCTGGCGAGCACGGCGCGCATGATCTCGTGGACGAAGGGGTGATCGTCTAGGACCAGGATGCGCAGCGGCATGGAGCGAGTTTAGACCGGATTGCGCGCGGGGACGGGCGGTCAGGACGGCCGGATAAATCCAAAACGGGAAACCTGGGTCCGCGCGTACGCGGGGACGACGAGTTCGTTGAAACCCGATGGGATGGACGCCCCCTCCCGTTACGGCATCGTTGTGCCAGAGTGGAAGTGTCTTCAACCAGCTCACACGAGGGGGGCGTCCACTATGAAGCTTAAGGCGATCGGTCTGGATCTGGCAA
>JBFLYF010000265.1:0-4470 GCA_040756795.1 Pseudomonadota bacterium | reverse complement strand
CAAGGCCCGGGAGCGGGAATTCGCGCGCGGTGGGTAACTCGGCTATCATAGGTAATCCGCACCTACTGAGGCCTACCATGACGGATGAGCAACTGCGCGACCTCAAGAAGACAATCGACAAGGCAACGGCGGCATTCAAGGGCGACATTACCCAGCTGGAGGCGGCGATCGGCCTGGCGTTCATCTGCGAGCATATGGGGTGGAAGCCGATGATGCTGGTTCACGATGCGCGGACGATCAAGAAGTACGAAGACTTTATGAGGCTCGGGAACAAGGATTTCAGCTACCGGGATGACAAGCTGGCGCCGGAGGTTGGCCCGAAGGCCAGGAAACTGGTTGCGTGGGACCTGGTGCAGAAGGGGCGGGATTTCTGGCGGTCGGTGCGCGGTCAGGAGGCGGGGGTCAGGCAGCCGACGACCAGGGCGGTCAAAGCGTAGGTCGGCAGTCCCTATTGACGAGTAGGAACGGAGTCCCTACTATGCGTAGGTATGAGATACCTACTGCATTGGAGGCTCTGTGTCCCCGGTTGAGGCGCACGGGGCGGCGGCGAGCGCAGCCGCCGGAGGCGGCGCGCCCGGCGGCGCTGCCGTTAGACTTGACCAAGGGACATATTCCGACGAGATCAGGGAACAGACCCTTACCAAGACTCCGCGCGGGTTCCGAGGCTTCCGGGCCAAGCTGATCGACTACGGCGGCGGGCTAGCTGAGGCGGGCTTCGCGTTCATCGGTGAGTTTCCCCGGTCGAAGGGCATCCGGGGCGAGTCGCAGGCTCGGGACGAGAACGAGAAGCGGGCGGGGCGGCGGGCTGCGACTCGCGTTCGGCAGCTGATCCTAGCGGGGCAGCTGGACCACCTTCTGACCCTGACCTACAGGGACAACGTAGACGATTACGGACAGTCCTCAGCCGATCTGGCGAAGTTCGAGCGGAAAGTCCGGGCTACCTATCCGGAATTCCAGTTCGTCGCGGTGCCGGAGCGACAGAGGCGCGGCGCCTGGCACTGGCATCTGGCGGTGCGCGGCTGGCAAGACATTGCGTTTCTGCGCTCGACCTGGCGGAGCATCGTCGGCGACGGGAACATTGACGTCGAGCCGCCGCGCCACGGTTCGGGCAATCCGCGCATCGCGCTGTGCCGGTACCTCGTCAAATACCTTTCCAAGGAGTTCAGCGGGCCGGGGACTTTGAACCGGCATCGCTTTCGCGCCTCGCGTGGCATCGAGGTGCCGGTGCGATTCGTTCGGCTTGGCGGGCGTTCGCTGAGCGTCGCGCTGGAGAGCGTCCGGGATCTCGTCAAGTCCGTGGCTGGCACAGTGGGTCGAACGTATGTCAATGAGGAATACGCGGCGGGGATCGTCTGCTCGTGGGACTGAGATGGCAGATGACCGGCTCGCGTACTCGCTCAGGGAAGCTGCTGAAAAGCTCGGCGGTGTCTCGCTGCGTACCGTGCAACGGCTGGTTGCATGTGGCGGATTGCCTTCCGTCCGCGTTGGTCGCCGAGTGCTTATCGCTGCGGATGCGCTGCGGCGGTATGTCGCAGGGTCCGACGAAGTTGCGCATAATCCGAAGTGCGCGGAGCCGGTAGCGTGGAAAGGAACTAGTCCATGCTATTCAAACGCGCAGGGTCTGCGTTCTGGTATGTCCGCTTCCGGGACGCAAGCGGCAAGAGAGTTAAGCGGTCTACTGGTACGACTGACAGGCGGGAAGCGGGGGAGCTTGAAGGGAAGTGGCGGCTAGAGGCCCGGCAGCAGCGCTTGTGGGGCACTCAGCCGCGCTACACCTTCGACCAGCTGATGCTGCGATACCTTGAGGAAACGCAGGGCACGAAGCGTAGTGCCGAGCGGGACGCTTGGACGGTAAAGCGGCTTCAACCCTTCTTCACGGGTCGGGTGCTCAACGAGCTCAAGCGGGCCGACGTGCGGGGCTACATCGGTTCGCGCAGGGCTGCGGGAGTGAAAGGCAGCACGATTAACCGGGAGCTAGGGCTGCTGTCGGTGGCGCTCAACAGGGCGCGCCTCGATTGGGACTGGGAGATACCGAATCCGGCCCAAGGGATGCGCGAACCGGAGAGCGAAGGGCGGCAGGTCTATCTGACGCGGGAGCAGTTCGATTCGTTGGTGCAGGCTGCTGCCGGGCAGAAGCGTGCCCCGTACCTGGCTGATCTGATCGTCGTAGCGGTAATGACGGGCTGCAGGAAGGGCGAGCTGCTCGGGCTGGAATGGTCGCGGGTCGATTTCGAGGCGAACGTGATACGCCTTCGAGCGTCGGATACGAAAGCCGGGAAAGCGCGGCTGGTACCGATCAACGAGGCGGCGCGGGAGGCCTTGCTGCGGCGGTTCCAGTATCGGTCGGAGCGGTGCCCGGATGCGGCTTGGGTGTTCTGCGGTCCGGACGGTGAGCGCATCGTGTCGGTGAAGTCGAGCTATCGGCATGCGCTGCGAAGCGCGGGGATCGCCGGAGTGCGCTTCCACGATCTGCGGCATACCTGCGGGTCGTGGCTGGCGCAGAAAGGCGTTCCAATCGGCCATATCGCGGCGGTACTGGGTCATAGCACCCTGCGAATGTCCGAGCGGTACTCGCACCTGGCGCCGGCGAATGCTCGCGATGCGGTCGCGATGTTGCAGGGGGTACCCAAACCGGTACCCAGTGCAGTTGCTGCTGAAATTGCTACAGAGGGAACTGCTTGATTCAGATGGTGGGCGGTACTGGGATCGAACCAGTGGCCCCTGCTGTGTGAGAGCAGTGCTCTACCGCTGAGCTAACCGCCCGCGCTGCGGGAAGGGGCGAATTCTACCAAATGGATTCCCGCTTTCGCGGGAACGACGGTTTGGGTCGCCCCGGTTTAGTAAGAGGCCTAGCCGTAGCGCGCCAGCAGCTCGGCGGCCTGCGCGATGCGCTCGCCGCTCGCGGCCTTGCGCGCGCCGGGCTCGGGCGGCGCGGCCTGCAGCGCGCAGGCGAGCACCTGGAAGAACGCCTTGTCGAGCGCGCGGCGCGCCGCCGAGAGCTGCTGCGTGACGCGCTCGCAGTCGGCGTCGCCCTCGATGAGCGCCTGAATGCCGCGCAGCTGCCCCTCGACGCGCTTCAGGCGCAGCACCAGCTCCTTCTTGTGCCGCCGGTCCTGGATTACCGCCATGCATACCTCCGTTCTGGATACTATACCCGGTACCGGTATGGGGCGCCAGATTTGACGCAGATCAAAGCCACGGCCCCGGCTTCCGAGAGAATGCGGCTATGGCCTCGGGCTTGCAGTACCATACCCTGTAGGGTATTATGCGGGCTTTCGAGGAGAACCACCCATGACCACCGAACGACTCATCCGCATCTTCGCCGGCGCCTTCGTGCTCGCCTCGCTCGCGCTCGGCGCCGAGGCGAGCCCGCTGTTCCTCTCCAGGCATTTCCTCTGGCTCGGCGTGTTCGTCGGCGCGAACCTGCTGCAGAGCGGCTTCACGCGCTTCTGCCCGCTCGAGATCCTCCTCAGGAAGGCCGGCGTGAAAAGCGCCGCCGCGGCCGCATGAGCGCCGCGGCCGCGACCGGCAGCGAGGCGATGCTGCGCATCGCCTGCCCGCGCTGCCTCACGGTGAACCGGGTGGCGCGCGAGCGGATGGCGGAGGCGCCCAAGTGCGGGCAGTGCGGCGCGCCGCTGCTCGAGGGCACCCCGGCCGAGCTGGACGAGGCGAGCTTCGGCCCCGTGGTCGAGCGCACCGAGCTTCCCGTGGTGGTGGATTTCTGGGCGCCCTGGTGCGGCCCGTGCCGCGCGATGGCGCCGATGTTCGCGCAGGCCGCGCGCGCGCTCGCCACCGAGGCGCGCTTCGCCAAGGTGAATACCGACGAGGCGCCGGAGCTTGCCGCGCGCCTCGGCATCCGCGCGATCCCCACGCTCATCCTGTTCCGCGACGGCAAGGAAGCCAGGCGCGCCACGGGCGCGATGGACGCGGGCGCGCTCGCGCGCTGGGTCAGGAACTGAATGAAGCGCGTCCTCCTCCTTCTGCTGGCAGCGGGGTTCCTGGCTTCCTGCGGCAAGGAGGAGGCGAAGCCCGTCCAATCCGCCGCGCAGCCGGCCTCCGCCCCGGTGGAGCTGCGCGAGATCGATCTCACCTGGTCTACCGAGGCCGTTGTAGAGGCGGTGCGCCAGTCGACCGTCTCGGCGCAGATCGCCGGGAGGATCGTGGAGCTGCGCTTCGACGTCGGCGACGCCGTGAAGAAGGGCGAGGTGATCGTGCGGATCGACGAGCGCGCCGCCACGCAGGCGCTCGCCGCGAGCGAGGCGCAGGTGCGCGAGGCCGAGGCCGCGGCGCGCAACGCGCGCGCGCAGTACGAGCGCGCGCGCCAGCTGCTCGCGCAGAAGTTCATCAGCCAGGCGGCGCTCGACAAGGCAGAGGCCGACCACCGCCAGGCGCAGGAGCGCCTGCGCGCGATGCTCGCCGGCGCAGGCCAGGCCGCTACCGAGCGCTCTTTCGCCACCATCGTGGCGCCCT
>JBFLYF010000264.1:0-4487 GCA_040756795.1 Pseudomonadota bacterium | reverse complement strand
CGACGTCCTCCTCCAGGTCCCAGCGCAGATAGCGCGCGAGGAACCTCAGCTCGGCGGCGAGCGCCTCGTCGCCCGCGAGATCGATCGCGCGCAGCAGGTGCTCCTCGCCCCGCACCGCGGCGGGCAGCACCGCGGGCGTGAGCGTCACCACGAGCGCCGGCGATGCTTCCGGCTGCGCGGGCGCGAGCTGCCCTTCGGCGCCGATCGCGAAGCGCAGCCGCGGCAGGGGCGGCGCGCGAAACTCGATCGTCGCGCCGGCGTGCGGCGCGAGGCGCGCGCGCGCCCAGGGCGCGGCTTCCAGGAGGTGATTCAGGGCGCGGACGAAGGGGGATTCGAGTGCCATGGCGCAGAAAAACAAAAGGCCACCGCGCGGGGTGGCCTTTCCCGGGTGCGCGATGCGGCGCTAGTGCATCTGCTGGATGCCGGCCAGCGTCCAGCCGCTCGAGCCGTCGACCGGCTTGGCGAGATTCCAGACCTCCTCGAACCCCTCGGGCGTGCCGGCCGCCGACTCGCGGACCGTGCCCGAGAAGCGCACGCTCGCCCAGTGGCGGTCGCCTTCGGTCGCGACTTCGAGCAGGTCGGCGTTGAGCGAGAGCACGTCGGTGTGCTGCGCCGCGCCGCCGCGCGCGAGCACGTCGCGCTCGAGCTCCGCGAAGAGCTCCGGGCTCGTGAAATCGCGCAGCTCCTCGAGATCCCCCCGGTCGTTCGCGATCTGCAGCTTCATGTAGTTGAGCTTCGCGGCGCGCAGGAAGCCGGCGACATCGAACCCCGCGGGGACGCGGGCCGTCGCGCCTTGCGCCGCGGGCTGCGCCTCGAAGCCGGCCGCCTGCGACGGTGGCGGCGCGGCCACGGTCTCGCTGCCCAGGCCCGCGTACTGCATCGGCCGCGGCGCCTCGCCGCGGCGCTGCGCGAGCATGCGCACCAGGGCCAGCGCGGCGAACGCGAGCAGCCCCGCGAGCAGGATGCCGACCAGAAGGCCGCCGAGGCCGTTGGCGCCGAGCAGCCAGCCGAGCACGCCGCCGAGCGCGAGGCCGCCGAGCATCGGCGCCCAGCGCGCAAAGCCGCTCGCCGGCTGCGGCTGCGCCGCGCCGGGCGTGGTGGCGGCCGGCTGCTTCGCGGGCGCCGCCTGCTGCGTCTGCTGCGCAGGGCGCGCCGGCGGAGGGGTGACGCTGCGCTGCGCGCCGAACGAGCGGCCGCCGCCCAGGCGCGCCGCGTCGGCGTCGGTGATGGCGAGCGTCGCGCCGAGCAGCGCGAGCGTGAAGCCGAGGACGATCCTTCTCATGACCCGAGTCTCCGTCGTACGAGGCCGCCTATCCTACCCCAGTTTGTAGCCGCGATGGACCGCGACCGCGCCGGCCGCGAGATTGAAATATTCGACCCGCTCCAGCCCCGCCCCTTGCAGCATCGCGCGCAGCGCCTCCTGGTCCGGGTGCCGGCGGATCGACTCGGCGAGATAGCGGTACGCGGCGCCGTCGCCCGCGACGCGCTCGCCGAGCCACGGCAGGACGCGGAACGAGTACAGGTCGTAGGCCTTCTCGAGCGGGCGCCAGATGCGCGAGAACTCGAGCACCAGCAGCCGCCCGCCGACCTTGAGCACGCGCGCCATCTCGGCGAGCGCCGCGTCCTTGCGCGTCATGTTGCGCAGCCCGAAGGCCACGCTCACGCAATCGAAGCTCGCCGCGGCGAAGGGCAGGCGCTCGGCGTCGCACTGCACCGCGGGCGCGAGGCTTCCGGCGTCGAGCATGCGGTCGCGGCCGCGCGCGAGCCTCGCCGCGTTGATGTCGCTCATCCAGACTTCGGCGCCGCGCGCGGCGAAGGCGCGCGCCAGGTCGCCGCTGCCGCAGGCGACGTCCAGCACCCGCTCGCCCGCGCGCACGCGCGCCACTTGCACCGCGAACGCCTTCCAGAGCCGGTGCAGGCCGAGCGACATCAGGTCGTTCATCAGGTCATAGTTCTCCGACACGCGGTCGAATACGCCCCTGACGCGCCTCGCCTTCTCCGCTTGCGGGACCCGCTCGAAGCCGAAGTCGGCGTCACTCACGGCTCGCGCCTGCCTTTTCCAGTTTCTCGAGGTACTCCGACCAGAGCCGCTCCTGGTTCTCGCCCAGGTAGTAGAGGTAGTCCCAGGCGTAGATCCCGGTCGCGTGCCCGTCGGAGAAGGTCGGCTGCACCGCGTAGGAGCCGACCGGGTCGAGCGCGCGGATCTCGACCTCGCGCTTGCCGGCCTGCAGCACCTCCTGGCCGGGGCCGTGGCCGCGCACCTCGGCCGAGGGCGAATACACGCGCAGGAATTCGTAGGGCAGGCGGAACGACCGGCCGTCGGAAAAAGCGATCTCCATCACGCGCGACTTCTGGTGCAGCCTGATCTGGGTGGGAACCGGCTCGCCCTCGGCCATCAGCCGGCGGCCTCGTAGGCGAGGCGCTCGTAGTCGCTGCCGCGGTCGAGCATCTCGGTGAGCTTGACGCGCACCGCGCCCGTGCCCTCTACGTAGACCTCTATGACGCGCTTGGGCTTGTACCAGCCCGCGGGCAGCACGAGCGAGGGCGGCGCATTGAGCGCCGGGACCGCGGTGAGCGACAGCGCCTGCACGTACTTCGCGCCGGTGACATTCAGGCCGGTGGCGCGCACCGCGCTCGCCGCGGGCACCCCGGGCAGCAGCCGCAGGCCGGCGTACAGGTCGCCGGCATCGTTCTGCGCCAGCCACCGTACCTGCCCGAGCATGAAGCTCTTGGAATCCGCCGGCTTCACCCCGACGAGCTGGCCGTGGCTGTAGCGCTTGCCCGGATTGCCGGCGCGCCGCATCATCTTCAGGCCCTGCGTGCTCTCGTCCTCCAGCGTCCAGTGCTCGAGCAGGAAGCCGTGCACCACGCTGTAGTCGTCCTCGTCGCGCGTGCTGACGCGGCCGAAGGCGGCGATCTGGTCGCGCTCGGCCGCGGTGAGCTCCTTGCGCTCGCCCGGCTGCTTGAAGACCCGCCCGGAAACGTAGTAATGGATCGCGGCCATGTCGCTGCAGGCCTGCGCCTGGTCCGAGACGCGCTTTCGCTCCACGCCGCGCGGCTGCCTCGCCTGGCACCACTGCCGGTAGAGAAACACGAGCAGCTGCTCGCAGGAGGGCTGCACGCAGTCTTCGCCCAACGCGAGCTTCGCCGGCGACTCGCCCTTGCGCAAGAGACCGATCCGGTTGCGCAGGCTCTTCGCCAGGCGCTTGACCTCGAGGTAGCGCGGCTCGGCGGCCTGCGGCCCGCCGCGCTCCGGGCAGAGCTCGCTCGCGAGGTCCACCGCGAGCGGCGGCGCCTCCTCGCCCTCGGGGGGCTTGCGCAGCACCTCGACCTTCTCGGCCCAGCGCTCGAGCAGGAACGCGACGAAGGTGAGCTGGCGCTGGCTGAGCTCGTTGGGGTTGGCCATGCCGAGCAGCAGCGCGCGCATGTAGGCGATGCGCGGCGAGGTGTCGTTGACGTCGCGGTTGAGGTAGTCCTTCACCGCCTCCTCGGCCACGCCGAGCTCCTCGGCCCTGGCGTAGGCCTGGTGCAGCGCGCGCCACTCGCGTCCCGGCACGTGCCGGTAGGCCCGGTGGTAGTGGAACATCTTGAGGCCGGTGTAGGCGAGCACCCGCTGGCAGACGAGCGCGGCCTGGGCGCCGATGCCGGCCTCGCCCGCGCGCAGCGCCTCGAGGCAGCGCAGGTAGCCGACGCGCATCTGCTCCCAGAGCGCGAGCGTGTCGGCGAACACCACGGCCTCGGTCTCCGCCATCGGCAGCGCGCGGTTGGTGAAGCGCCGCGCCTGCTCGATCTCTACGAAGTTCACCGCCTCGCGCAGCGCCTCGAGCGTCGCGAGGCGGCTCACCGCCCTCGCGCCGAAGCGGTTGAACTCCTCGAGCTGCGCGTTCAGCTGGTGCTGCGCCGCGACGACGTTGGCGAGCGGCACGTTCTCGAGCCAGGCCTTGGCGGTGGCCGAGTCGGCGAACTCCGGCGCCGCCTGGGCAGAGATCTCCGGAAGCTCCAGTCCGGTCATGCGGGAATTGTAGGGGATTTGCCGTTCGCGCCGGTATCGAAGACGTCGCAGTAGCTCGCGTAGACGCTCGCGACCAGCACGGCGAGGAACACCCCGAACGCGGGCAGGATCACGACCAGGGCGGCATTCGGCGGCGCGCCCGAGGCCGCCACCAGCAGGCTCGCCGCGAGCGAGAGCGACGCGAACAGCGTGAAGAACAGCAGCACCGCCGCCACCGCGTAGGCGCAGAACGCGCGCCAGTTGAAAAGGCACGCCGTCAGGCTGAAAAACAGCGCCTTCGCTGCGCCCGTCCCGTGCCAGACCACCAGCATCGGCGCGAACCAGTAGGCGAGCATCGCCGGGGCGTAGAACACGAGCGAGAGCCCGACGTCGGCGAGGAACGCGGCCGATTCGACCTGCTCGCGCGGCGGCGCCTTGCCCTGGAACACCCAGGCGGCGAGCAGGCCCTCGCCGAAAGGGATCGTCGCCACGATCG
>JBFLYF010000263.1:0-4524 GCA_040756795.1 Pseudomonadota bacterium | reverse complement strand
AACTCCTTGGCGACGTTGTCGCCGGTCTCGGGCATCTGGTGGTCGCCGTACTTCTGCCTGAAGCGCGGGTTGGTGAAACGCGAGCCGATGGTGGTGTCGTACATCTTCACCTCGCGCGAGTAAGGCGACTCGGCCTTGGCGATCACGTAGGGCGCGCGCGACATGCTCTCGACGCCCCCGGCGATGTAGAGCTCGCCTTCGCCCGCGCTGATGGCGCGCGCCGCGTCGGTCACCGCCTGCAGCCCCGAGGCGCAGAGGCGATTCACCGTGACCCCGGGCGTGGTGGGCGGGAGCCCCGCGAGCAGCGCCGCGAAGCGCGCGACGTTGCGGCAGTCCTCGCCCGATTGCGACACGCAGCCGAGCACCACGTCGCTGATCTCCTCGGGCTTGACCGCGTTGCGCTTCACGACCTCGGCGATCACCTCGCCGGCGAGGTCGTCGGGGCGCTTGGCGGCGAGCTTGCCCGCATGGCGGCCGATGGGAGAGCGAATGCCGTCGTAGATGTAGGCCTCGAGCATGGGAGGACTCCGCTGTGGTACGGCGATTCTAGAGGATATAATTTGCGGGTCCAACGGAGGAGGGACGCCGCATGAGACCCGCGCTGAGAACGGCTTTTATTGCCGCCTGCGCAATGTCAATCGTCGCGCCGGCTGCGGCGCTCGCGCAGAGCTTTCCGAGTCGCCCGATCACGCTGATCTGCCCGTGGCCGGCGGGCGGCTCTACCGACATCCACCTGCGCAAGCTGGGCGAGATCGCCTCGCGCCACTTGGGGCAGAACGTGATCATCGAGAACAAGCCGGGCGGCAGCGGCATGAACGGCCCGGCGACCATGGCGAAGACCGCCAAGCCGGACGGCTATACCATCTCGCAGCTCGCGATCACGGCCTTCCGTGTCCCGCACACGCAGAAGGTCGACTGGGATCCGCTCAAGGACTTCAGCTACATCATCGGTGTGGCCGGCTACACGTTCGGCGTGGTGGTGAGGGCGGACTCGCCGTTCAAGTCCTTCGGCGACGTGATCGCGTATGCCAAGGCGAACCCGGGCAAGCTCTCCTACGCCACGCCCGGCACGGGAACGTCGCTGCACCTGGCGATGGAGGAAGTCTCGACCAAGGCCGGCATCCAGCTCCTGCACGTGCCGTTCAAGGGCTATGCCGACGGCGCGACCGCGCTGATGGGCGGGCACGTGATGGTGCAGGTCGACTCGACCGGCTGGGCGAACCTGGTGGATGCCGGGAAGCTGCGCCTGCTCGCGACGCTCGGCGAGAAGCGCACGCGCTGGAACGCCCCGACGCTGCGCGAGCTTGGCGTGGACACCGTGTCGGTCTCGCCCTACGGCCTGGTCGCGCCGAAGGGCCTGCCCGACGCAATCGCCAAGGTGCTGCACGACGCGTTCAGGAAAGCGATGGACGATCCGGAGCACCTCAAGGTGCTGCAGAAGCTCGAAGGCGTGTACTGGTACAAATCGGGCGAGGACTACGCGCGCTGGGCGGCGGAGACCTTCAAGGCCGAGCGCGCGACCATCGAGCGGGTAGGATTGCTGCTCAAGTAATCCGGGAGGCGCGAATGAAATACAGCAAGATCCTGCTCGCGTACAACGGCTCGCAGGAAGGCAAGCGAGCGCTGTTCGAGACCGCCGACCTGGCGGGGTTCCTCAACGCCGAGACGCACCTGCTCGCGGTGGCGAGCATGCCGCCGAGCCTGTTCCTCACCGAGGGCTTCGTGCCCGAGGAGCTGCTGGAGGAGGAAAAGAAGCGCACGCAGAGCGTGCTCGACGAAGGCATCCAGACGTTGACGCAGAAAGGCTTCAAGGCCGCCGGGCATCTCGCGGTCGGTGAACCCGTCGAGGAAATCTGCCGCGTTGCGCGCGAAGTCGGCGCCGACCTGATCGTGCTCGGCCACAACCAGAGCACCTCCTGGGCCGCGCGCTGGTGGAAGGGCTCGGTGGGGGCGTCGCTGCTCGACTATGCGCCTTGTAGTATCTTGATCGCCCTTTCCAAGAACTAGAAAATCCCTCCTTGCTGAGTTTCGGCTCGACGAAGGGGCGTCTCGAAGACGCTCGCATGCTCACCGGCCGGGGACGCTACGTCTCCGACTGGACCCTTCCCAATGAGGCGCGCGGCCATTTCCTGCGCTCGGATCGCCCGCACGCGAAGATCCGCTCGATCGACGCGGCCGCGGCGCTCGCGATGCCGGGCGTGATCGCGGTGATCACGGGCGCGGAGCTCGTCGCGGCGGGCCTCAAGCCCATCCCGGCGGCCGCGCCCTTCAAGTGGCGCGACGGCTCGGAGCAGCGGCCGGCGCTGCGGCTGTCGCTCGCGCACGAGGTAGTGCGTCACGTGGGCGAGCCGGTGGCGCTTGTGGTCGCCGAGACCGGGGCGCAAGCGCAGGACGCGGCCGAGGCGGTGGCGGTGGAGTACGAGGAGCTGCCCGCCGTGGTGACCGCGGAGCAGGCGCTCGCCAAGGACGCCCCGCAGATCCATCCGGCGGCGCCCGGCAACCTGGTGCTCGATTTCGTGGGAGGCGACGAGGCGGCCGCCAACGCCGCTTTCGCCAAGGCGGCGAAAGTGGTGCGGCTGCGCGCCTACCACTCGCGCGTGGTCGGCAATCCCATGGAGCCGCGCGCCGCGATGGGGGCCTACGACGCCGCCAGGGACACGTATACCATCTACGCCACGACGCAGGGAGTGCTGCCGATGCGCAACCAGCTCTCCGCCGTGCTCGGCGTGGCGCCGGAGAAGGTGCGCGTGGTGGCCGAGGAGGTGGGCGGAGGCTTCGGCGTACGCTTCAACGCCTATCCCGAGTACGGCGCGCTGCTCTACGCGGCGAAAAAGCTCGGCCGCCCCGTGAAGTGGGTCGGCACGCGCTCGGAGGTGTTCCTCGGCGACGAGCAGGCGCGCGACATCGTGCACACCGGCGAGCTCGCGCTGGACGCCGATGGACGCATCCTCGGCATGCGCTTCGACTACCTCTCCAACATGGGCGCCTACGTGGTGTTCACCGGCTCGATCGTCAACACGCTGGGCCTGGTGAACGTGAACTGCGGCGTGTACGACGTGCAGGCGGTGCATGTGCGGGGCAGGCTCGTCCTCACCAACACCGTGCCCACCGCCGCCTACCGCGGCGCGGGCCGGCCGGTCGCCTCCTATGCGCTCGAGCGCCTGATCGACCAGGCGGCGCACGAGCTCGGCCTCGACCCGGCCGAGTTCCGCCGCCGCAACATGATCCCGAGGGCGAAGATCCCCTACAAGCTGGTAGGCGGCTCGGTGTACGACAGCGGCGACTTCGAGGCCGTCATGGAAAAGGCCTTGAAAGAATCCGATTGGAAGAATTTTGAAAAGAGAAAAAAAGAGTCCGCTGCGCGTGGCTTGCTGCGCGGTCGCGGAATTGCCACGTACATCGAGATGAGCGCGCCCGGGGGCTTCGCGCCCTACGACCAGGCGCACGTCACGTGGGAAGAGGACGGCGGCGTCACGCTGCGCACCGCGTCCCACAACCACGGCCAGGGGCACGAGACCACCTTCGCGCAGATCGTCTCCACGGTGCTCGGCATCCCGATGGAGAAGATCCGGCTGCGCACCTCGGAGCCCGAGTTCAACCTGGTCGCCAACCCGACCGGCGGCTCGAGGACGCTGCACGGCCTGGGCAGCGCGATGTTCTGGGCCTCCCAGGAGATCGTGAAGAACGGCATCAAGCTGGCGGCCGAAGAGCTGGAGAGCGCCGAGGCGGATATCGAGTTCGTTTCGGGCAACTACAGGATCAAGGGCACGGACCGGCAGGTGAGGATCGAGGAGCTCGCGGGGAAATTCAAAGGCAAGCTGGATCTCGACTTCAAGGAGCGGCCGAAGGTCCCGGGCACCTATCCCAACGGCTGCCACATCGCCGAAGTGGAGATCGACCCGGAGACGGGCGAATCGCAAATCGTGCGCTACGTCGCCTGCGACGACGCCGGCACCATCATCAACCACCAGATCGTGGAAGGGCAGATGCAGGGCGGCGTCACCCAGGGCGCGGGCCACATCTTCGGCGAGCAGGCGGTCTACGACGCGGGCGGGCAGCTGCTCACCGGCAGCTTCATGGACTATGCGATGCCGCGCGCCGGGCTGGTCGACGGCCTCACCGTAACCGACCACGCGGTGCCCACGCCGACCAACCCGCTCGGGGCCAAGGGCGTGGGCGAGGGCGGCGTCACCGGCTCGATGCCCTGCCTGATGAACGCGGTCATGGACGCGCTGCGCCAGGCGGGCGTGAAGCGCTTCGACATGCCGGCGAGCCAGCAGCGCATCTGGGAAGCGCTCCGCCAGGCGAAAGCCGGCAAGCCCGACGCCCTCGCGATTCCGGAGCAAGCCTAGACGTCCACCTCGGGTTTGCGGCCGCTCACGAGGTCGGCGACGATGCGCCCCGAGCCGCAGGCGTGCGTCCAGCCGAGCGTGCCGTGGCCCGTGCAGAGGAACAGGTTCGGATAGCGCGTGCCGCCGATGCAGGGGAGGTTGCTCGGCGTCGCGGGCCGCAAGCCCGCCCAGT
>JBFLYF010000262.1:0-4525 GCA_040756795.1 Pseudomonadota bacterium | reverse complement strand
TTCTCGACGCCGAGCGCGAGCGCGATGTCGACCGCGCCGGAGGCCACCGCGTAGACCGCGCCGCGGAACGCCTCTGTGCCGGTGGCGCAGTAGTTCTCCACGCGCGTCACCGGGATGTAGGGCAGGCGCAGAGCCATGGCGAGCGGCACGCCCGACTTGCCGACGTGCTGCTCCTCGATCGCGGTGCCGAGCCACGCCGCCTCGATCTGATTGCGCTCGATGCGCGCGTCCTTGAGGCATTCCTCGAACGCCTCGACCATCAGGTCCTCGGCGTTCCTGTCCCAGCGCTCGCCGAACTTCGAGCAGCCCATGCCGAGGATCACGACCTTGTCGCGGATTCCGGTTGCCATGCGAGCTCCTTTCCGCCCGCGGTCAGGCGGGCGCGGCCTTCCAGAAGTATCGCACGAAGCCGCGCGCCGGATCGTATTCCTTGACGCGGAACATCATGCGCATCGCCATGCCGACCTCGACCTTCGCCTCGCCGATGTCGGTGAAGTCGGCCATCATGCGGCCGCCGCCCTCGAACTGCACCATGCCGTAGTAGTGCGGCGGATCGGGCGAGTAGGTGAGCGCGTCGGCGGTGTACGACATCACGCTCGCCGGCACGTCGGCGAACGGCCGCGGCTCCTGCGAGTCGAGCGCGTTGCATTTCGGGTTGACGCAGTAGCGGCCGCTCGGGAACTGCAGCGTGCCGCACTTGCGGCAGCGCCCGCCGACGAGGCCCGTCACCATGTCGCGGTTGCGATACAGCGTCGAGAGCGGCGTCGCCTTGTCGGTCTCGGCGCGCATGCCGCGCTCGAGCACGATGTGATCGTTGAAGGCGAGGAACTTCGCGTAATTCGATTCCTCCCTGCGCCGCGCGAGCGACCCTTTCACGCCGCGCCGCGGCGCGCCCGCCGCGATCGCATCGGTCGCCTCGAAGAGCAGCGCATCGCACCCCTGCCCGAACGCCGCGACGAGGATGCGCTCGCCGGGCTTTGCTTCCTCGAGCGCGTGCGCGAGCATGAGCAGGGCGTGCGCCGCGCCCGTGTCGCCGCACACGGCGGCGAGCGTATCGCGCACCGCGCCTTCGGCGATGCCGCAGCGCTTCGCCACCGCTGCGCCGACCCGCGAGAGCGTGCACGGCATGCAGAAATGGGTCACCGCGCCGGCGGCGACACCGGCCTTCGCGAGCAGCGCCTCGATCGCGCGCGGCACGATCTTGAGGTAGCCCTCGTCGCGGATCCAGCGCTCTTCCCACGCATAGTCGTGTGCGGCGTCGTGGCCGCGGAAATGGTCCACGAAATCCACCGTTTCGCTATGCGCGGCGAGGAGCCGCGCGATCGGCCTGCCGCTGCCCACCAGAAACGCGGCCGCGCCGTCGCCGTAATGCATCTCCTGTGGGCTCGCGGCCTTCGCCAGGCGATGCTCGGCGGCGACGACGAGCGTCTCGCCCGCGCCCTGCGAGGCCAGCGCCTGGGCGAGCGCGGAGCTCCCGGCGCGCTGGCTGCCGGTGACATCCAGCACCGCGAGCGCGGAGCCGAGGTTGAGCGCATTGGCTGCGATGCCGGCGTTCTGCCGGTCGTCGTACGGGTGCGTCGTGGAAGCGAGCATCAGCCGCCCCAGCCGCGAGCGGTCGCGTCCCGTCATGCAGTCGCGCGCCGCCTCTACCGCCATCGTGACCGAGTCCTCGTCCCAGTTGGCCATCGCGCGCTCGCCCTTCGCCAGGCCGCGCAAGCCGGGCGCGAACCAGCCGTTCGCCGCCGCGATGCTCTTGCGCTGCAGGCGCAGGCGCGGCAGGTAAGCGCCGCAGGCGAGGATGCCGAAATCGTCGCTCATGCTTCGGGCTCCGCGGTCAATGGATATCCAGGGTCGTCACCCGGCGCAGCTCGCGCCTGTGCGCGGTGTCGTCGAACGGCCGGCCGCGGTGCATGGTGGCGAGATTGTCCCAGATGACGAGGTCGCCCATGCGCCAGGAATGGCGGTAGACGAATTGCGGCTGCGTGGCGTGCTCGATCAGATCGCGCAGCAGCAGCCGCCCCTCGGGCACCGGCCAGCCGATGATGTGCGAGGCGTGCGAGGCGAGGTAGAGCGTGCGCCTTCCTGTGCGTGGATTGGTCCGGACGATGGGCTGTTCTGCGCCTTGGAGTTGATTTTTTTCGCTTTCAGAAAAGTTAAACCCCAAAGTCTCGCGTGAATACGCTATCGAATGATGCGCACGCAGGTTTGCGATTCGGTTCTTCATGTCCTCGTCAAGCGCGTCGTACGCCGCTCGCAGGTCCGCGAACTCGGTGTCGGCCGCGACCGGCGGCACGACACGGGCAAACAGCATCGAATAGCGCCCGGGCGGATCCTGGAACGAGGCGTCGGTGTGCCAGAGCCGGTTGCCGAGCGCGTACATGCGGCGCCGGTCGCCGGCCTTCAGGATCGCGCCGTCGGCGTCGAGATTCGAGATGTCGGTGAGCGCCTCGTCGCCGAGCCGGCTCCGGCCGAGCACCGCGGCGCCGGTCTTGCGATGCAGCTGCCCGTCGAAGCGCTCGGCGAAGGCGAGCTGCTCCGCGTCGGTGAATTTCTGGTTGCGGAACACGAGCACCGCGTGCTCGTCCATGCCCGCCCGGATTGCTTCCAGGGTCTGGCGGTCCTGTACGGTGCGCAGATCGAGCGCGTCGGTTTCGCCCGCGAATCCCAGGCGGGAAAAAGCGATCCTAGGCTGTCCCATTCAGTGCGAAATCGAAAATGCGGTAGCTCTTCAAGGGCTCGGTAGCCGCCTTCAGCTTGTACTCGTCGTTCAGGGGTTGGCTGAGGATGAACGGCACGCTCGCCTCGGATACGCCGCCGTGGGTGCGCAGGCGGTGGCCCGCGAGGCCGGAGAGATCGTGCTCGGCTTCGGAGGCGCCGATGCAGACGTCGGCGCGCGCGATCACCGCGACGTCGCCCTCGCGGTCGGGCGGCAGCTCGTACGTGCGGCAGGCGGTGTCGCGGTCGAGCGCCGCCTCGATGCCGTCGATGCCCCGGATCGCGGCGAGGATGTCGCGCGCCTTCGACTTTCCGCGGCACCAGACGCGCACGAACCCGCCGAGCGCGCCGTGGTGCGCTACGAAAGCGTCGGTGATCGGGCAGACGACGCGCGTGTCGCCCTTGCCCAGCTCGCGATCGAGGATGTCCTGCAGCCAGATGACGTTCGGCCGGCCGTCGGCGCGCGACTTGTCGTTCATGCCGTGGTCGGCGGTGAGCGCGAGGAGCGCCCCCGCCGCCGAGAGCCTGCCGAAGCAGTCGTCCAGCGCCGCATAGAAGCGCTTCGCCTCGGGCTCGTGCGGCGCGTACTTGTGCTGCACCCAGTCGGTGAGCGAGAGGTACATGAGGTCGGGCCGCTCGCGCTCCAGCAGCCGGATGCCCGCTTCCAGCACGAACAGCGACAATTCCGTGGAATACAGGGCCGGCTGCGGCATGCCGGTAAGGCCGAGAGGATCTCTGATTCCATTCTCGGCCTCCGCGCATTGCGAGGCCTTTTCAGAAGAAAAACTAATGCTTCCCCCGGACAGATCCAAACCCTTGCTCAGTTGCTTGCGCAGCTTGTCCTTGGCGGTGATCGAAACCACCTTCGCGCCGGCTCGCGCGAAGCACGCGAGAATGGTGTCGCCGCGCAGCAGCTCCGGTCCGGTCATGACCACGGCTTCGCCGGTGCGCGTGTCGAGGTAGAAATTTCCCGAGATCCCGTGGCGCGCCGCCGGCGTGCCGGTGATGATCGACATGTTGTTCGGACAGGTGAAACTGGGGACGGTCCCCTCGGCGAGCGCGCCGAAGCCGCCGGTCATGTAGCGCGCCACGTTCGGCAGCATGCGATCCTCCAACCCTTGCCTCAGGTAGGCGGGGTCGCCGCCGTCGATGCAGATCACCACCACCGGCTGCCGCGGCCAGCGGTAGCGCACGCCGTTCGCTTCCACCGCCGGCCGGTGCTTTACTCGCCTCACGCGGCGACGATAGCATCTTGCCGCCATGAATGCTCCCCAGACGCAGTTCGACCCCGCCGCGGCCCGCTTCGGCGCTTCGCGCACGCAGAAACGCCTCGAAGACGAGCGGCTGCTGCGCGGCAAGGGCACCTACAGCGACGACCTCGACCTCCCCGGGCAGGCCTGGATGGTCGTGCTGCGCTCGCCGCACGCGCATGCGCGCATCGTCTCGGTCGACGCGGCGCCGGCGCGCGCCGCGCCCGGCGTCGTGGCGGTATGGTCGGTGGAGGATCTGAAAAAGGACGGGATCGGACCTATGCCGTTTCCGGCACTGTTCAAGCGCCCCGACGGCGCGCCGATGGCCGCGCCGCCGCGCACGCTGCTCGCCGACGGCACCGCGCTCTATGCCGGCCATCCGGTGGTCGCGGTGGTGGCCGAATCGCGCCTGCAGGCGCAGGACGCGGCCGAGCTCGTGGAGGTCACGTACGAGGAGCTGCCGTGCGTCACCGAGGCCGCGAAAGCGGTCGAGCCCGGCGCGCCGCTCCTCTGGCCCGAGGCCCCGGGCAACGTCTCTGCCGAAGTGCGCTACGGAGATG
>JBFLYF010000261.1:0-4529 GCA_040756795.1 Pseudomonadota bacterium | reverse complement strand
CTCGCGCGAGTCGATGCGCGAGCGCGGACGCGGGGAGCGCTGATGAGGGCGGTCGGCCCGATCATCGCGGCGGCGATCGCGGTCGTGCTGCTGGCCAGCTCGACCCTCTATACCGTCGACCAGCGGCAGAACGCGATCGTGTTCCAGTTCGGCGAGGTGAAGGACGTGGTCACCGCGCCGGGCCTCAAGTTCAAGTGGCCGCTGATCCAGAACGTGCGCCTGTTCGATATGCGCATCCTCGCCTACGACGACGCCGAGCCGCTGCGCTTCCTCACCTCGGGCAACAAGCCCGTGCTGGTCGACTCCTTCATCCGCTGGCGCATCGTCGACGTGCGCCAGTACTTCGTGTCGGTGCAAGGCAACGAGATCGAGGCCACGCGGCGCCTGCGCCAGACGATTTCGGGCGCGCTGCGCGACGAGTTCGGCGGGCGCACCGTGCACGACGTGGTCTCGGGCGAGCGCGACGCGGTCATGGGCCGCGTGCGCGACAAGGCCGACCAGGACCTGCGCCGCATCGGCGTGCAGATCGTGGACGTGCGCCTCAAGCGCGTCGACCTGCCGCAGGAGGTGAGCGAGTCGGTGTACCGGCGCATGGAGGCCGAGAGAAAGAGAATCGCCAACGAGCTGCGTTCCACCGGCGCGGCGGAAGCCGAGCGCATCCGCGCCGACGCCGACCGGCAGCGCGAGGTGATCATCGCCGAGGCCTACCGCGACGCGCAGAAGACCAGGGGCGAGGGCGACGCCAAGGCGGCCTCCACCTACGCCCAGGCCTTCCAGCAGAACCCGGAGTTCTACGCCTTCTACCGCTCGATGGAGGCCTACCGCACGAGCTTCCGCGGCAAGTCGGACCTCCTGCTGCTCGAGCCGAACTCCGACTTCTTCCGCTACCTGAAGGACTCCGCCGGCAGGCCGAGCGGCGGCAAGAAATGATGGGCGATGGGCACCACGCTCCTCATGGCGTTCGCCCTCATGCTGGTGATCGAGGGCCTGCTGCCGTTTCTCGCGCCTAGCGTCTGGCGCGAGACCTTCCGGCGCATCCTGCAGCTGACCGACGGGCAGATCCGCTTCTTCGGCCTGACCTCGATGCTGATCGGCCTGGTTCTGCTGTTCGTTTCGAGGATCTGAGAAGCGACCGCATGCGCTGGCTGCTGCCCGAGCACATCGAGGACATCCTGCCCGAGGAGGCGATGCGCATCGAGGCCGTGCGCCGCGCGATCCTGGACCTGTTCTTCAGGAGCGGATACCAGCTGGTCATTCCGCCGCTGGTCGAGTTCACCGACTCGCTGCTCACCGGCACCGGGCGCGACCTCGACCTGCGCACCTTCAAGCTGGTCGACCAGCTCTCGGGCCGCATGATGGGAGTGCGCGCCGACATCACGCCGCAGGTGGCGCGCATCGACGCGCACCTGCTCAACCGCAAGGGCGTGACGCGGCTGTGCTATGCGGGGAGCGTGCTGCACGCGCGCCCCGCGGGCCCCGGCGCGACGCGCGAGCCGATCCAGATCGGCGCCGAGATCTACGGCCATGCGGGCATCGCCGCCGACCTCGAGATCCAGGCGCTGCTGTGCGGCGCGCTCGCGGCGGCGCGCGTCCGGGGCGCGCGCATGGACGTCGGCCACGTCGCCGTGTTCCGCTCGCTCGCGCAGGCGGCGGAAGTCGGCCACGAACTCGAGGCGGAACTCTTCGAAGCCCTGCAGAGGAAAGACGTTCCCGCATTGAAGGTCTTGACCAAACGGGCCAACGCGAAAACGCGGGCCGCGCTCCTTCTGTTGCCGGAACTTTATGGCGACAAAGCCGTATTGGAAGTGGCGGAAAGAAAATTGCCGAAACTGCCCGAGCTCCGGAAAGCACTGACGACCCTGCGGGCGCTCGCCGAGGCTGCGCCGATCCCGGTCAGCTTCGACCTCGCCGAGCTGCGCGGCTACCACTACCACTCGGGCGTGGTCTTCGACGCCTACTGCGATGGCGTTGCGGGCGCGGTCGCGCGCGGCGGGCGCTACGACGAGGTCGGCAAGGCCTTCGGCCGGCCGAGGCCCGCTACGGGGTTTTCGATCGAATTGCGGAGCCTTGCAAACGCCGGGGCGGGAGAAAAAAAATCCCGGAAGAGATCCTCGAAATGAAACCCGCTGGCCGCAATGTCGTGGTCGTCGGCGCGCAGTGGGGCGACGAAGGCAAGGGCAAGATCGTCGACTGGCTCACCGACCGCGCGCAGGGCGTGGTGCGCTTCCAGGGCGGGCACAACGCCGGCCATACGCTGGTGATCGGCGGCAGGAAGACGGTGCTGCACCTCATCCCCTCGGGGATCCTGCGGCCGGAGGTCGACTGCTTCATCGGCAACGGCGTGGTGCTCTCGCCGCAGGCGCTCATCGAGGAGATGAACGAGCTCGAGGCGGCGGGCGTGCGCAACGTGGTGGCGCGCCTGTGCGTCTCGGAGGCCTGCCCGCTGATCCTGCCGTACCACGCCGCGCTCGACCGCGCGCGCGAGTCGGCCAAGGGGGGCGCGCAGAGAATCGGCACCACCGGGCGCGGCATCGGCCCGGCCTACGAGGACAAGGTGGCGCGGCGCGCGGTCCGGCTGCAGGACCTGCTCAACCCCGAGCGATTCGCGGCGAAGCTCGAGCAATTGCTCGAGTTCCACAATTTCGTCCTCGAGCGTTTCTACAAAGCCGAGAAAGTGGATTTCCGCAAGACTCTCGACGAGACGCTGGCGCTCGCGCAGCGGCTGGTGCCGCTGATCGCCGACGTGCCGAGGGCGCTCTACCACGCCAACCGCGCGGGCAAGAACCTGCTGTTCGAGGGCGCGCAGGGCACGCTGCTCGACATCGACCACGGCACCTACCCGTTCGTCACCTCTTCCAACTGCGTCGCCGGCGCCGCCGCGGCGGGCGCGGGAATCGGGCCGATGCACCTGCACTACGTGCTCGGCATCTCGAAGGCCTACAGCACGCGCGTGGGCGAGGGGCCGTTCCCGACCGAGCTTTCCGACGACGTCGGCGAGCGCCTGCGCCAGCGCGGCCAGGAGTTCGGCGCCACCACCGGGAGGCCGCGGCGCACCGGCTGGTTCGACGCCGCGGCGCTCAAGCGCTCGGTGCAGATCAACGGCCTCTCGGGAATCTGCATCACCAAGCTCGACGTGCTGGACGGCGCCGAGACGCTGAAGATCTGCGTCGGCTACGAGATCGACGGCACCGTGAGCGAGATCCTGCCGGTGGGGGCGGAAGAGCTGGCGCGCTGCGTGCCGGTGTACGAGGAGATGCCGGGCTGGCGCGAGAGCACCGTGGGGGTCAAGTCGCACGCCGCGCTGCCGAAGGCCGCGCGCGACTACCTGAAGCGCATCGAGTCGCTTGCCGGAGTGCCGATCGATCTCATCTCCACCGGGCCGGAGCGCGACGAGACCATCGTCCTGCGCCATCCGTTCGAAGTGAGCTGAGGCCGGGGAGAGCCGAGGGTTGGTGCCGAGGAAGGGACTCGAACCCCCACAGTGTTGCCACCGCATGGACCTGAACCATGTGCGTCTACCAATTCCGCCACCTCGGCAGCGGGACGCGAATTTTAGTGTCTGACCCCGCGAGTGTCAAAGAAAAACCGCGAAGAATCCTCGACTAAGCGGGCCCTCGTGGCCGGGCGCGTCGAGGGGCATCGCGACGGGCACGGCTTTCTCGTGCCCGACGGCGGCGCCCCGCCGATCTACCTGCCCGCTGCGGAGATGCGCCAGGTGCTGCACGGCGACCGCGCCGCGGTGCGCGTCACGGGTGTGGATTCGCGTGGCCGCCCCTCGGGCGAGATCGCGCAAGTGCTCGAGCGCGCCAACCGCCGCATCGTGGGGCGGCTGCACCGGGAGCACGGCGTGCTCTACCTGGTGCCGGAAGACCGGCGCATGCCGCTGGATGTCCTGATACCGCCGAACGAGGCGGGGCGCGCCAAGGCCGGCCAGGTCGCGACCGTGGAGCTGATCGCGCAGCCCTCGAAGCACGCGCAGCCGATCGGGCGCATCGCCGAGGTGCTCGGCAACTACACCGACCCCGGGATGGAGATCGAGATCGCGCTGCGCAAGTTCGACCTGCCGCACGAGTTTTCGAGGAAGGCCGTCGCGGCCGCTCGCGCGATGCCCGATGAAGTCCAGGCGGCGGATTTCAAGGGCAGAAAGGACCTCAGAAACCTCCCTTTCGTCACCATCGACGGCGAGACGGCGAAGGACTTCGACGACGCGGTGCACGCCGAGCGCGCGGCGGGAGGGAGAAATGCGGGCTTCCGCCTGCGCGTGGCGATCGCGGACGTCAGCCACTACGTGCGCCACGGCGACGCGCTCGACCGCGACGCGCGCGAGCGCGGCACTTCGGTGTACTTCCCGCGGCGCGTGATCCCGATGCTGCCGGAGAAGCTCTCCAACGGGCTGTGCTCGCTCAACCCCGGGGTCGACCGGCTCGCCATGGTGTGCGACATGGCGGTCACGGCGCAGGGCAAGGTCGCGCGCTACGAGTTCTACCCGGCCGTGTTCCGCTCGCATGCGAGGATGACGTACACGCAGG